>NZ_JBSFBL010000040.1:0-86347 GCF_053592935.1 Kribbella sp. NPDC002412 | reverse complement strand
GCTGCGCGCCGAAGGCTGCCGAGCACCAGAACCAGTCGGTGTCCCAGCGCCACAGCACTCGGGTGGCGCCGGGGGCGGCTCGGTCGTGACACCTACCGTCGGCAGGTCCCGGTCGATGACGTGCAACGTGGTGCGCTCGACCTTGCGCATCACCTCGTCGATCTGGATCGAGTGGGTCAGGTGGTGCAGGAAGAACACCAGCATCAGCAGGCTGACGAACAGCAGCACCAGCGCGACGGTGACCGCGAGCCGCGGGTACTGGTCCGTCCGCTCGCCGGCCTTCACGCCGACGGTGTAGAGGCCGGCGCTGCTGTAGGTGAAGGTCGCCACGAAGATGCTCAGCACGACCTGGTTGACCCGGTCGCGCAGGAAGTTGCGCAGCAGCCTGGGGGAGAACTGCGTCGAGGCGAGCTGGAGCGCCACCACGGTGAGGCCCAGGACCAGGGCGATCACGGTGGCCATCGTGCTGGCGATCGCGATCAGGAGGGTCCGGGCGTCGTCCGCCGTCCCCTGGAACAGGAACCGGTCCCGCCACGAGCCGGGCTCGATCTCGACGAAGCTGAGGGCCGAGCCGGTGACGAGAGCGAGCACGACGGCCACCGACGGCATCGCCCAAAGGGCTCCGCGCAGGTACTCGCTCGCCGCATCCCGCCGCATCCCGGCCACCCCCTCCCTGTGGTCAGGGTCGCGCCACGCCCACGCTGGGTCAACGGTCGGCGCGCAGATCGGCTGGCCGTCGACGGTCTAGGCTCGGAGCGTGGTGGGCGGCGTACCGGTGGAGTTGCTGGCGCATCTGCGGCGTGCGCGAGATGTTGCTGACCGCAACTATGCGGAACCGCTCGACCTGGCCAGGCTGGCGGCCGCGGCCGGGGTGTCGAAGTACCACTTCCTGCGCTGCTTCGCGGCCGAGTACGGCGAGACGCCGATGCAGTACGTGACCCGGCGGCGGATCGAGCGGGCCGGCGACCTGCTCCGGGCCACCAACCTGACCGTCACCGAGGTGTGCGGCCTGGTCGGGTACAGCAGCCTCGGGTCGTTCTCGCAGCGGTTCACCGAGCTGGTCGGGATGAGCCCGTCGGAGTACCAGCGGACCCAGTCCGGCGCCCGGATCCCCGGGTGCTTCGTGTTCATGCTCGGGCTGAAGTCCGCAATTCCGGAGAAGCCGGAGACGGGCGCCGGGCCCTACCGTCGTACCGAGAGCAACGACGAGGAGGAACCATGATCACCAACATCAGCCTGATGAGCGTCTTCGTCACCGACATCGACGAGGCGAAGGCCTTCTACACCGACAAGCTCGGGTTCGTGCTGAAGACCGACATCACGCTGTCGGACTTCCGCTGGTGCACCGTGTACCACCCCGACCACCCGGAGCTGGAGCTCCAGCTCGCGCTGCCCGGCCCGCCGCTGGACGAGGAGGCCACCGAGGCGATCCGGCGGATGATGGCGAAGGGCACGATGCACGGGTTCGGTATCGGGACCGACGACTGCCGCAAGACCTTCCAGGAACTGGTCGCCAAGGGCGTCGAGTACATCCAGGAGCCGAGCGAACGCCCGTACGGCGTCGAGGCCGTCCTGCGGGACAACTCCGGCAACTGGCTCGTCCTGGTCGAGCAGAAGCCGTACAGCGCGGAGGACTTCGCCTGATCCGGGCACGTCCGGCGACCGCCCGGTTCGTCGTCAGGAGACGGCAGTAGCCGTCGCCGACCTTGGTCAGGTCGTCACCGCCGAGCACCCGCTGCACGTTCCTGGTGGAGCCCGCGACGCTCACGTGGTGCACGGTCGACTCGGCCAGCTGCGGCACCTCCGGAACCTTCTTCGCAAACGGCTCGCTCTCGATCGCGCTGGTCCGGCTGAACACGATCACGAACACCAGCGCGAGTGCGAGAAGCCCAGCGATCAGGCCGGCGATCAGCAGGCCCGGCCTTCCTGGTCGGTCCCCGAGTACGACCTGAGCTGACCGTGGAGCAGCGAAGGGTCACGTCCGGTCGCCGCGTCCGGTTGTTCCCGGGGCGGATGGTCCGGCATGGTGACCGGATGGACATCACGGTGGATCCGGTCGGGATCACCCCGCCGTACGAACAAGTGCGGTCACAGATCGAAGGTCTGATCCGGGCCGGGGAGCTGGCGAAGGGGACTCGGCTGCCTACGGTGCGGCAGCTGTCGCTTGACCTCGGGCTGGCAGTGAACACGGTGGCGCGGGCGTACAAGGAGCTCGAGGCGGACGGGCTGGTGGAGACGCGCGGGCGCAACGGGACGTTCGTGCTCGCCGAGCGCAGCCAGGTTGATGATGCTGCGACCCATCAGGCAGCTGTTGCGCTTGCGTTGGCCGCCCGTCGGGCTGGGCTTAGCTTCGCCGAGGCGACTGAGATTTTGCATCGGGCCTGGTAGTCACCCACGCGTGCTACGCAGCCGCTCCTCCGACGCGTCCGCTCCGCGCGCTCCCACCCGCCCCCGGCTTGTCGCCGGTGCATCATTTGCCAGGCTGCCGCCGGCGGGTTTGCGGGCTGCCGCCCGCGGTTTGCGATGCTGCCGTCCCGCGGGTGTGTGGGCTGTCGCCCGGGGTTCGCGGTGCTGTCGCCCCGCGGTTGTGCGGCTGCCGTTCGCGTGCCTGACGGCTTTCGCCGCCGTGCCGTGGCTGTCGCCTGGCGATCGTGCGGGCTGCCGCCCGGGGTCTACTCGCCTGTCGCGTGTGGTGGATAGCTAAGCAGGCGTTGTCCGCAAGGCGGTTGGCGCCGGCGCGGGCCGGCTGCTGCAGAGCGCTTGGACGGGTGCTGGGGCGCTAGCACCTGATATTTCCTGTCCACACCAACCAGACGTTGTCTCCGGCCCCGAGTCCCGACCGGATGAACGCCGCGGTCAACGCCGCGCGACAGCGCGCAGAGCGCGGGCGGCAGCCCGCAGTCGACGGCGATAGCCGGCAAGCACACCGGCGGCAGCCGGATCAACCCGCGGCTCGACAGCACCGCGGACCCGCGGGCGGCAGCCCGCAAGCACACCGGCGGCAGCCGTCAACCCGCGGGGCGGCAGCACCGCGGCCGCGTGGGCGATAGGCCCGCAGACCCACCGGCGGCAGCCAGGCAGGAATGCACCGGCGGTAAGCCGGGGGCGGGTGGGAGCGGGCGGAGCGGACGCGGCGAAGGAGCGGCTGCGTAGCACGCGTGGGACGAACAACGCCCCCGTCCATCGGAAACGATTCCAGATTGCTTTGGTCAACGTTGTAACGAGCTATGTACACGCTGTCCTGACGTTGCTACTGTCCCGGCTGATTTGACATCGATGTCAGCGACAGGGGAGTGGTCACGATGGTCTCGAGACGAACGTTCCTGGCGGGTAGCGGGGCGGTGGCGGCGGGTGGATTCGGGGTGGTTCAGCCTCTTTCCGCGGCCGCTGCCGACAACGCTGCCAATGCTTCGGCGGGTGTGCGGGCGGAGATGGCCCGCTGGTTGCCTGCCTTCGCGCGGCCGGGGCGGTTGCACTACGGCGACGTCAGCAAGCTCAGCGGGGGCGACCAGACCCTGCTGACCACCTTGCAGGGCGTCGTCAACCGCACGAAGCCTGAGCTGTACTTCCTGTTCAACCCTGGTGGTCCGGACGGTCCCGATGCCAAGTGGCTCGCGGACATGAAGCTGCCGACCACCCGGTACGACGATCCGCTCGAACTGGTGGCGAAGTATCGCAGCCGGATCCGGGGCGCGATCGTTCACGATCCCGCCGTACCGGACTCGATCAACGTCGCGACGACGATGGCCGGGCTGGAGAACTCGGTCGTGGCGACCGTGGACCAGGCCAAGGCGCACGGGCTGCGGATCGTGAAGGACCTGCGGGGTGTCTTCGACGGTGATCGGGTGAAGACCTATCGCTGGCAGCTGGAGAACCTGTTCCCGCGGTGCAACCAGAAGCTGCTCACCGGGCTCCCGCCGACGATGGTGGTCCAGGCCGAGAACGTGCAGTGGCAGGAGATCGCCCGCGAGATCCGGCAGATCCGGGACTCGTCGAACCGCGGGACGTACGACCTGGACGTCTCGGCCAAGCTCGGCGCCGACGGGGTGTACGTCCGGTTCGGGGACTCGTTCGGCGACGACGGCTGGGGCGCCTCGGTGCTCGGGGTCTCGGTGAAGGCGAACGGAGTCGAGATCGCCCGGTTCCTGCCGAACACGCCGGAGGAGGCGCCGTACCTGTTCGAGGCCGCGAACTCGTCGATCGGTGGCGAGGGCAACCGGTTCGCCGACGGCGGGAACTACTGGATCTACCGCTTCGCCCCGCCGGCCGGGACGACGAGCCTGGTGGTGACGGTGGAGATGTGGAACCAGTACGTCGTGTCCGCGACCGACACCGCGCCGACCCGGATCGAGCCGTTCCCGTTCTTCCGCGACTACGTGGTGGCCACCAAGGCCCTGGTGAGCTGGCTGCCGCCGAACGGTCCGACCGGGGACTTGCTGACCGAGCACTTCGACAAGGTCGGGCCGACCGCGCCGTACGCGGGCTGGTTCTCGAACGACGTCGCGGGGGAGTGGAGCGGGGTCGACCTGGCGTCCCAGGGCGGCTCGCCGGTGATCCCCGCGGACTTCTACATGAACGGCACCGTGCACTCCGGCTTCGTCGCGCCGATCTCGGACAAGGTCCGGCCGGTACGGCGGTTGGAGCCGAAGAACAAGGTGTACGTCACGCTCACCTTCGGCGAGGGCGACAACGTGCAGTACTGCCAGCGGCGGATGCGCGACATGTGGGACGACCCGCGGCGTGGCGAGGCGATGGTCAACTGGACGATCAGCCCGCTGCTCGCCGAGATCGGCCCGGGGCTGTTCAGCTACTTCCAGCGGACCGCGACGGCCAACGACCTGCTGATCTGCGGGCCGTCCGGCGCCGGTTACAGCTACCCGGGGTCGTGGCCGGCCGACCAGCTGACCGCGTACCTCAAGCTGTCCGGGTCGTTCATGCGCCGTACCGGCATGGACCTCGTCTACGCCTACAACCACCGCGATGCGAACGGCTGGGTCGCGTTCCCCGAGGAGATCGCCCAGGGGTACAACGACCACACTCCGCTGCAGGGCATCATCCAGTCGTGGGAAGGCGGCGACCTGCTGGTCAAGCGTGGCGGTCTGCCGATCATCGGAAACTTCGGCGCACCCGGGAAGGCCGCTGAGTACAAGGCCGCCCTGGACCGGAAGATCGCCGACTGGGACGGCGCGAGTCCGTACTTCATCGCGTGCGGTATCAACGCGTGGGGCTGGACGCCGTCCGACATCGCCGACCTGGCTCCGCTGCTGACGGACCCGTACGAGCTGGTGCTAGGCAACACCTTCTTCGACCTGCTCAACAAGGTTCTGTAGGGAGACACGCTCCGGCGGGCGGTCCGCCAGCGCCCGCCGGAGCGTGGGTTCACCGGAACAGCTCGTGCGCGTTCCGCAGTGCGTTGGCGGCCACCTGCTTGCCGAGGGTCACGCCGACGGTGTCCGCCGTACGCGTGTGAATGCCCGACCAGACACGCGCGTCGACGTTCTCGATGGTCAGCTGGCGCCAGTTGTCGTAGGTGCGCGTCACGCCGGGTGCTGTCGGACTGCCGATCGTGTACGGCTTCGCCGTACGTGCACCGACCAGTGCGTTGAGCACCTGCTCTGCCGCCCCGGAGTAGGTGTTGTGCCCGCTCGGGTAGTCCGGGTGAGCGGGCGTGTTGTGCAGGGGTGTCCACGCGGCGTCAGCGGTCGCGCGGATCGCGGTGACCGGACGCCAGCGCTGGTAGGTGTACTTCGTGTCAGACGTCGCGATCTGCGTGTCGACGGAGGCCACGTGGAACAGCGCGACCAGCTTGGCCCGCTCGACGAGTGGACGCGTGGCAGCCTCGGCGACGGCTACGCGCAGGGGAGCGGTGTAGAGGACGTACGACGACCCGAGCCAGAACGTGGCCGTATCCGTCTGGGCCTGGGTGCGGGTGGTGCTGTTGAAAGCACCGTCGGCGCGCACCTCGGCGAGGTCGCGGTTGTAGCGGGGCGAGCCCAGCGCGGGCGGCGGTCCCGGGCGGAACTGGTCGGCGCTCTTCAGCAGGAACGGCTTGGCCAACCGGTTCCCGTACTGCGTGCCAGGGCTGTAAGTCGGCGGTGTGGGCTGCCAGACGCCTGGAGTGGGGGACGGCGGAGTGAAAGGCGCATTGACCGAGGCCGGGTCCAGTCCGTCGCCGGCACGTGATGCCAGGACTTCCTTTGCCTGTGTGCGTCCGGCTGCAACTCCTGCAGTCTCGGCGGAGCCGTCCGGGATGCGGGCGAGTGTCGTGACCAGTGACTGGTCGAGCTCGGTCTTGCGGGCCGGCACGAGGGTCACCAAGGTCTCGTGGACCGCACTGGCGAAGGCGGCTTCCTGGTACGGCGTGGAGCCGGCCGGCGACCGCAGTACTGCGCGACTGGCGGCGAGCCAGCCGATTGCCCAGGTGCGGTTGTTGGTCACCTGGGTCGGCGCACCGGCCGCGGTGATGGTGTCAGCGGTGACGTCGTACCACTCGAGTGCGACATCCACCGCGCTGGTTGCGGCCGCGGTGGGGACTGCGACCAGGGTGGACAGAGCGAGGGCGGGGGCGACCCCCAGGGCAAGGGATCTGCGTAAGGTCTTCACCCTGGGAGGGTGACAGTTCGCAGTGCCTCGTCACCCGCTGTATTACTACCTGGACACTAGACATTCACGCCACCTGACTGCGGTAGGGCGGCCGCCCGGCGGGGGAGCCGGACGGCCGCTGGGTGGGGGTCCGGGTTACCAGCGGTGGGCGACGTCCACCACGAGGCGGGTGTTCGAGCCCGGGCCGGCGAGGGTGAAGACGCGGAACGGGAGCCGGGCGCGGACGCCGAGACCGATGGTGGTCTGGCCTTCGAAGCTGCCGGCGTACGCGACCTGGCGGAACGTGCTGAAGCCGGCGACGTTGGTCAGCTCGCGCTTGTTCGCGGGGCTGTACGTCGGCTGTCCGGCCTGCGTGTGGGCGGGTGCGCGGACGATGACCTGGAGTTTCGCGCCGCCGCGGAGCGGGACCACGAAGCCGGAGCCGTCCTGGGTGACGTTGGTGACGTAGCGGACGTCGTACCCGGCGGCGCGGCCGCGGAGGTCGACGACCAGCCGGTCGAAGCATGCGTGCCGGCCGGTGCGCACGTTGGTGATCGGCGCGGTAGTGGTCCGGCTGTTGGTCTCGGGCAGCGATCCCCAGCCCTTCGGGCAAGCGGTGCTTGCCGAAGTGGTGGTGCTGGTCGAGACGGTGCGGGGGGCGGAGGTGGAGCCGGTGACGGCCGGTGCGGCGATCGCTGCGGCCGGGATCGCCATGACGGCGAGGGCGGCGAGGATCGTCTTGCGCGAGATGTGGTGGATGTTCATGATGTCCCCCCTTTCAGGACAAACGGTTAGACGCCGGTCTTCACCAGTTGGTTGACTGCGACCATGACGCCAGCTGAGTTGCTCGAGGTGTTCCACCGCCGGATCCGGTTGCCGGACGCCGACACCATCCCCGGCTGGAAGACCGAGCACGTCGGCCTGGTGCACCGCTCGTACGTCGAAGGCCCTGACGGCGCCGGGTTCGTCGAGACGCCCCGCGGACTCGGCGACGACCCGGACGCGGTGATCGCGGCCGAGGTCGCGTTCTTCCGTGACCGTGGGTTGCCGTTCGAGTGGAAGACGTACGCGTACGACGAACCCGCCGACCTCGGCGACCGCCTGGTCCGGGCCGGCTTCACCGCCGACGATCCGGAGACCCTGATCCTCGGCGAGGTCGACCGGATCCTGGAGCGGCCGTCCGCGCTGCCGTCGAAGGTGCGGCTGCGGGAGGCCGACGGCCCGGCCGACTACCACCGGATCGCCGTACTGATGGACACGCTGTGGCACAACGGGCTGGAACGGATCGAGGAGCGGCTGGCCGGCGAGGCCCGAATGTTTCCGGACCGGTTGTCGGTCTACCTGGTCGAGGACGCGTTGCAGGGGCCGGACGGGCCGGCGGTGTCGGCCGCGTGGGTCCGGTTCCACCCCGGGACCGGGTTCGCGAGCCTGTGGGGTGGCGGCACGCTGCCGGAGTGGCGGCGGCAGGGCCTGTACGGCGCTTTGCTGGTCCACCGGGCCCGGCTGGCGAAGGAGCGCGGGTACGAGTTCCTCCGCGTGGACGCGTCCGAGGACTCCCGTCCGATCCTCCAGAAGCTGGGTCTGCACGGCGTCACCACGACCACGCCGTACAACTGGACCCCTGACACGCCTACCTGACGTACGGAACGACACGCCGAGGCTGTACGTTGCCGAATCATGGCTCTGAAGATCGCTTCCCGCTTCCGCCGGCTGCTGCAGCGCCCCGGCTCGATCGACCTCGGCCCGTACGAGCGGCTCACCCAGCTGGTCGGCGAGGCGGAGGAGTCGGTGCAGTCCCTGACCGACGAGGAGCTCACCGAGGCGGTGGGCGAGCTGCGCACCACCGGCGGGCTGCACGAGGACGAGCAGATCGAGTTCCTCGCACTGGGCCGGGAGGCCGGTCACCGCGCGATCGGTGAGCGGGCCTTCGACGGCCAGGTCGTCGGCGCGCTGGCGATGCTGCAGGGCCGGGTCGTGGAGATGGCGACCGGTGAGGGCAAGACGCTGGCCGGCGCGATCGCCGCGGCCGGGTACGCGATCGGCGGCCGCAAGGTCCAGGTGCTCGCGGTCAACGACTACCTGGCCCGTCGCGACGCCGAGTGGATGGGCCCGGTGTACGACCTGCTCGGGGTGAGCGTCTCGCACGTCGGCCAGGCGTCCACGCCGGAGGAGCGCCGTACGGCGTACCAGGCGGAGGTCTGCTACGTCCCGGTCAGCGAGGTCGGGTTCGACGTACTGCGGGACCGGCTGGTGACCGACGTGGCCGACCGGGTCACGGTCGAGCCGGACGTGGCGCTGGTGGATGAGGCCGACTCGGTGCTGATCGACGAGGCCCGGGTGCCGCTGGTGCTGGCGGGTGCGACCCGGACCGAGGCGCTGGACGACGACGTCGTCCAGCTGGTCCGGACGCTGCGTGCCGGTGTGGACTACGAGATCGACGGCGACGGCCGGACGGTCGCGCTGACCGACAAGGGCACCGACAAGGTCGAGGAGACGCTCGGCGGGATCAACCTGTACGAGGACGACAACCTTGACCGGCTCACCCAGATCAACGTCGCGCTGCACGCCGAGGTGCTGCTGCGCAAGGACGTCGACTACCTGGTCCGCGACGGCAAGGTCAGCCTGATCAACAACAACCGCGGCCGGATCGCCAAGCTGCAGCGCTGGCCCGACGGTCTGCAGGCCGCGGTCGAGGCCAAGGAGGCCGTGCCGGTCAGCGACTCCGGTGAGGTGCTGGACAGCATCACCGTGCAGGCGCTGATCAAGGGCTACAAGACGCTGTGCGGCATGACCGGTACGGCGGTCGTCGTCGGTGAGTCGCTGCAGGAGTTCTACGACGTCGAGGTGGCCGTCGTACCGCCGAACAAGCCGAACATCCGCAAGGACGACCCGGACCGGCTGTACCTGACCGTCGAGCAGAAGAACGCGGCGCTGGTCGAGCACATCGCCGAGGTGCACGAGACCGGGCGGCCGATCCTGATCGGGACGCACAGCGTGGAGGAGTCAGAGCAGTTGAGCGACCGGCTCGAGGCGGCCGAGATCCCGCACGTCGTGCTGAACGCGAAGAACGACGCCGAGGAGGCCGCCATCATCGCCGAGGCCGGTGTGCCGGGGACGGTGACGGTGTCGACGCAGATGGCCGGCCGCGGTACGGACATCCGGCTGGGTGGGCGCGACGAGTCGCACGACAAGGAGAAGGCGCTCGAGCTGGGCGGCCTCTACGTGATCGGGACCGGCCTGCACGCCTCGCGGCGGCTGGACGACCAGTTGCGTGGACGGGCCGGGCGGCAGGGTGACCCGGGTGGGTCGCTGTTCTTCGCCAGCCTGGCCGACGAGCTGGTGACCCGGTACTCCGTTTCGTCGGGGCTGCGGCCGCACCCGGACGAGTCCGGGCGACTGACCGACCGCAAGTCGATGGGTGTGCTCGAGCACGCGCAGCGGGTCGCGGACGGCGCGAACGCTGAGCTGCACCGGACCACGTGGCAGTACCACCGGCTGACCGGGCAGCAGCGGGCGATCCTGCTCGACACCCGCGAGAAGGTCCTCACCGAGGACCTCGCCGCGACCGAGCTGGCCGAGAAGGCCAAGGAGCGGTACGACGAGCTTGTCGAGGAGCTCGGCGAGGACGTGGTGAAGGACGCCGTACGGCGGATCGCGCTGCACCACCTGGACCGGCGGTGGACCGACCACTTGGCCTACCTGGCCGACCTGCGTGAGGGCATCCACCTGCGGTCGCTGGCCGGCGGCATCGTGCACCTGAAGCCGATCGACGAGTTCAACAAGTCCGCGATCGCGTCGTTCGACACCCTGATCGCCGACGCCTGGACCGACGCCGCCGAGACCTTCAAGACGGCCGAGATCACCGCCGACGGCCTGGACGAGGAGGCGAGCGGCGTCCCGCGCCCGACCGCCACCTGGACCTACCTGGTCAACGACAACCCGTTCGGCACCGAGGCCGACCGAATCCTCGGCCGCCTTCGCAACGCCATCAAGCCGGAGTCCGTCGCCCAGGCCGAGGAGATCCCCGCCGAGACCTTCGACGAGGACGACCTGCCGGAAGAACTCCGCGACCTGGACGACGAAGACGAGGACCTCCCCGAGGCGGACGAGCGCGACGGCGCGGATGAGGACGACTCCGACCGGAAGAAGTAGCGGATGCGGACCGCCAGGCCATCACGATCGCTTGAGCGCCGCCGTGCCCGGCGTGCGGCGCTGGTGCGACGTCGATTGTGATGGCCTGGCGGTCCGGGCCGTCCCACGGCGGCGGTGCGCCGTTGTCGGTGCGGCTGGTTAGGCTTCTCGCGTGAGTGAGGGCTTGTTCGAGATTCCGGGTGCTCCCGCGCCGGCTCGTGGTGGCGGGAGTCTGGCGGATATGGATCACACGGCTGCGCCGTTGGCTGTGCGGATGCGGCCGCGGAGTCTTGACGAGCTGGTGGGGCAGGGGCATCTGCTGGCGCCTGGGTCACCGCTGCGGCGGCTGGTCGAGGGGGATCAGCCGATGTCGTTGCTGCTCTGGGGTCCGCCGGGGACGGGGAAGACCACCATCGCGGCGGTGGTTTCGCACCAGACGAACCGGAAGTTCGTGGAGTTGTCGGCCGTCACCGCGGGGGTGAAGGACGTTCGGCAGGTGATCGACGCGGCTCGGCGGGATCTGGCCCGGGCCACCGGGGCGGTCGAGACGGTGCTGTTCATCGACGAGGTGCACCGGTTCACGAAGGCGCAGCAGGACGCGCTGCTACCCGGCGTGGAGAACCGCTGGGTGACCCTGGTCGCGGCGACCACCGAGAACCCGTTCTTCTCGGTGATCTCACCACTCCTCTCGCGATCGCTCCTGCTCACCCTCGAGTCGCTGACCGACGACGACATCGCCGTACTGCTGGACCGGGCGCTGGCCGACGAGCGCGGGCTGAACGGCGAGTTCGAGCTGGCGCAGGACGCTCGCGACCACCTGCTCCGGATGGCCGGGGGAGACGCCCGGCGGGCGCTGACCTACCTGGAGGCCGCGGCCGGTGGCGCGCGGGCGAAGGAAGCCGAGGTCATCGACCTGAAGACGCTCGAGACGGCCGTCGACCGGGCCGCGGTGCGGTACGACCGGGCCGGCGACCAGCACTACGACGTCGCGTCGGCGCTGATCAAGTCGATCCGCGGTTCGGATGTGGACGCCGCGATGCACTACCTGGCCCGGATGATCGAGGCCGGCGAGGACCCACGGTTCATCGCCCGGCGGCTGGTGATCTCGGCGAGTGAGGACATCGGCATGGGCGACCCGACCGCGCTCGGCGTCGCGGTCGCCGCAGCCGAGGCCGTCCAGCTGATCGGCATGCCGGAGGCCCGGATCAACCTCGCGCAGGCGGTCGTCGCCCTCGCGCTGGCTCCGAAGTCCAACGCGGTGATCATGGCCGTCGACGCCGCGATCGCCGACGTGAAGGCCGGCAAGGTCGGCCCGGTGCCACCCCATCTGCGCGACGCCCACTACGCCGGAGCGAAGAAGATCGGCCACGGCTCGTCGTACCAGTACTCCCACAACGACCCGCGCGGCATCGTCCCGCAGCAGTACGCGCCGGACGTGATCGACGGCACCGACTACTACAACCCGACCCGCCACGGCGGCGAGGCGGCGTACGCGGACCGGGTCGCGAACATCCGCAAGATCCTCCGGGACCGCAAGTGAGCCGCACCACCGACCACGTCGACGCCTTCAACCACGCCGTCACCACCGGCGACTGGGACACCTTTGCCGCCCGCTTCGCCGCCGACGCCACCATGACCTTCGTGAACGTCCCGGCCGGCCCCTTCCACGGCCGTACGGCGATCGCCGCGGCCTACCGCGAGAACCCACCCACCGAAACCATGACCCTGTTCGACGACGAGACCCGCTTCCGCTGGTCGAGCGGCACCACGGGCACCATGGCCCTCACCTGGACACCAGCCGGCGCCGTACAAACACTCACCGTCACCTTCGACTAGTCCGTCGGGGGTGCCGGGTTGTGTGGTCGGCTCAGGTGGGTAGGCTGCCAAGCGGCCTGGGGGTGAAAGGTTTTTGCATTGAGGCAGTTCAACCCGCCCCCCGGTTGGCCGGAACCGCCGAACGCGCGGTGGCGCCCGCCAAAGAACTTCACACCCGATCGTTCCTGGCCGAGTCCACCGGCCGGCTGGGCTTTCTGGGTCGACCAGGACGGCCAACCGGTCCGCGGACCGATCGGCCGGTACGGCGGCCCGCCCGTCGTCAAGATCAGCGCCCTCGTCGCGACCGTGCTGGCGCTGGCCGGGCTGCTCCTGTTCGTCCCGTTCGGGGGACGCGAGACGGCGACGACGACCTCGCCGCCGCCTCCTCCGACCGAGTCCCAGGACACGACCTCGAACGAAGGTACGACGACCAGGCCGCCGGTCGGGAAGCCGTTCGGCAGCTCGCCGGACGAGGTGACCACGACGCCGAACCAGCAGAACCGGAGCCAAGAGCCGTCCCGGTCGGGATCGAGGACGTCGGACCCGGTCACGGAGTGGTTCCCGGAGGCGCAAGGCTCGGCGAGCCCGACGGCGCCGGCACCACCCTGGACGGCGCCGGCAGCTCCGGCATCATCGACGCAGCCCGCGACGCCGAGGCCGTCGCCGAGCAAGCCGACCACGGCGCCACCGAGCCCGCCCGCGTCCACTACGCCGGCGCCTTCGCCCAGCCCGACCGCCACGGTGGAGCCGACTCAACCGGCGCCGTCCCCGACGCAACCCAGCACCCCGGAGCAGCCGACGCCAAGCCCGATCCCCAGCCCGACCCCGACCGCGCCGAGCCCGAGCCCGACCCCGAGCCCGACGCCGACTCGGAGCAAGGGCCCGAGGCTGCTCCCGATCCCGATCCCGCCCGGGCTCACCCAGCTGAGCCCGATCGGGTGACACAGCCACGCCGCAGCGCCCCCTGCACACCCTGTGTACCTGGTGACGCCGCGACGTAGCCGAGCCCGGCTGGGTGACACCAGGGAGTTGCCCAGCCGGGCCCGGGTGGGACCGGCGATCAGCCCGGTCCGTGGGTTTGGTGGGGGACTGTGATCTGAGGGATGGTGTCCTGGAGCGGACTGAGGTATGGCCGCGCGATAAGGTCGGGCGGTCCACGAGGTCGCAACGGAAGGTGGATCGTTTCCCATGAGCGTCGGTGAAGTCGCGGGGCTGATAGCCGCCTGCGCGCTGCTCATCCTGGTGGGCCTGCTGGCCTATCCGATCCTGAAGCTGGGCAAGGTCCTGGACGAGACCCGGATCATGGTGAAGGGCGTCTCCGACTCCAGCGTCCCGTTGCTCGGCGAGGTGACCAGTACCGTGGCCACCACCAACGCACAGCTCGCCAAGGTCGACACCATCACCGACAACGCGACCACGGTGACGACGAACGCGGCGGCCCTGATGTCGCTGTTCTCGGCGACCGCCGGCGGCCCGCTGGTGAAGGCGGCGGCGTTCACGTACGGCGTCCGCAAGGCGCTCGGCGACAGCCAGCGCAAGGACGTCTCCCGGCGAGTGAATGAAGAGATGAAGGCCGAGCGCAAGGCACGCAAGCGGGGTGACATCCGATGAAGCGGATCTTCTGGCTGGTCATCGGCATCGCGGTCGGCGTGTACGCCGTGACCCGGCTGAAGAAGCGCGCCCAGGTGCTCGCCCCGGAGAGCCTGCAGGAGTCCGCGGCCAAGGTGGCCGCCGCGATCCGGCACTTCGGCGACGAGGTGCGCGAGGGCATGGCCGAACGGGAGACCGAGCTGCGGGACGCGCTCGGCATCGACACAAACACAGACACGCGTGAGGACTACCGGTAACACCCATGGAAACCAGTGAGATCAGGCGGCGGTTCCTGCGGTACTTCGAGGACCGCGGCCACACCGTGGTGCCGAGTGCGCCGCTGCCGTCGCCGGACCCGAACCTGCTGTTCAACGTGGCCGGCATGGCCCAGTTCGTGCCGTACTTCGTCGGTCAGCAGACGCCGCCGTACTCGCGCGCGACCAGTGTGCAGAAGTGTGTCCGGACCCTCGACATCGACGAGGTCGGCAAGACCACCCGGCACGGCACGTTCTTCCAGATGAACGGCAACTTCTCCTTCGGCGACTACTTCAAGGAGAAGGCGATCGAGTACGCCTGGGACCTGGTCACCCGGTCCCAGCGCGACGGCGGCTACGGCTTCGACGAGTCGGTGCTGTACGCGTCGGTGTACTACGACGACGACGAGGCGATCGACCTGTGGAAGCGGGTCGCCGGCCTGCCCGACGACCGGATCGTCCGGCTCGGCATGAAGGACAACTTCTGGTCGATGGGCATCCCCGGCCCGTGCGGCCCGTGCTCGGAGATCCTGATCGACCGCGGCCCGGAGTTCGGCGCCGACCGGGACTGGGAGGCGGGCGACCGCTACCTGGAGTTCTGGAACCTGGTCTTCATGCAGAACATCCGCGGTGAGGGTGGCGGCAAGGAGGGCTACCCGATCCTCGGCGAGCTGCCGAAGAAGAACATCGACACCGGTCTCGGCCTGGAGCGGGTGGCCTACCTGCTGCAGGGCGTCGACAACATGTACGAGATCGACGAGATCTACCCGGTGATCGAGAAGGCCTCGGAGCTGAGCGGCCGCAAGTACGGCGCCGACCACACCGACGACGTGCGGTTCCGGGTGGTCGCGGACCACGTCCGCAGCGCGCTGATGCTGATCGGCGACGGCGTGAACCCGGGCAACGAGCAGGGCGGCTACGTGCTGCGCCGGCTGCTCCGCCGGGCGATCCGCTCGATGCGCCTGCTCGGCTACGAGGACCCGAGCCTGGTCGAGCTGCTGCCGGTCAGCCTGGAGCAGATGAAGAAGTCGTACCCCGAGCTGGAGCCGGACTTCGGCCGGATCAGCCAGGTCGCGTACGCCGAGGAGGAGGCGTTCCGCCGGACCCTCACGGCCGGGACCAGCATCTTCGACATCGCCGTTCGCGAGACCAAGGCCGGCGGCGCGCACCAGCTCGAGGGCGCGAAGGCGTTCCAGCTGCACGACACCTACGGCTTCCCGATCGACCTGACCGTCGAGATGGCCGCCGAGCAGGGCCTGAACGTGGACACCGAGGGCTTCAAGGCCCTGATGAAGGAGCAGCGCGAGCGGGCCAAGGCCGACGCGCGGGCCAAGAAGGCCGGCCACGCGGACACCTCGGGCTACCGGGAGCTGCGCGAGAAGGGCGTCACCGAGTTCACCGGCTACCAGGAGCTGGCGACCGACTCGCAGGTCCGCGGGGTGCTGCGCGAGGGCGTCGTAGCACCGTCCGCCGAGCAGGGCGAGACCGTCGAGGTGGTGCTGGAGAAGACCCCGTTCTACGCGGAGTCCGGTGGCCAGATCGCCGACGAGGGCCTGATCGTCGCCGACGGCGTGAAGCTGAAGGTGCTCGACGTACAGCGGCCGGTCAAGGGCCTGATCGTGCACAAGGTCGAGGTCGTCGAGGGTGTCCTGACGACGGGCCTGGACGTGCACGCCGAGGTCGACCACGAGTGGCGCGTGTCCGCGTGCCAGGCGCACTCCGGCACGCACGTCGTGCACGCGGCGCTGCGGCAGGTGCTCGGCCCGAACGCGCTGCAGAGCGGTTCGTACAACAAGCCCGGCTACCTGCGGCTCGACTTCGCCTGGTCGTCGGCGCTGGACCAGGCGACCCGGTCCGAGATCGAGGAGGTCGCGAACCTCGCCGTCCGGCAGGACCTGCCGGTCTCGGCGCAGTACATGACGCTGCCGGAGGCCCGGGAGTGGGGCGCGCTGGCCCTGTTCGGCGAGACGTACGACGAGCAGGTGCGGGTCGTGGAGATCGGCGGCCCCTGGTCGCGCGAGCTCTGTGGTGGCACGCACGTGAAGCACTCGTCCCAGGTCGGTGCGCTGACCGTGACCGGTGAGTCGTCGGTCGGCGCCGGTGTTCGCCGGCTCGAGGCGTTCGTCGGCATGGAGGCGCTGCGCTACCTCGGCAAGGAGCGCGCGCTGGTCCGGCTGCTGAGCGAGAACCTCAAGGCCCGTCCGGAGGAGCTGCCCGCGAAGGTGGCCGACCTGGCCGAGCGGCTGCGGGCCGCGGAGAAGGAGCTCGAGCGGATGAAGGCCGGCCAGGTGCTGGCCGCCGCCGCCGAGCTGTCCGCGAACCCGAAGGACGTCTTCGGGGTCCAGTACGTCGGTCATCGCGCCCCCGACGGCGTGAACGGCGGGGACCTGCGGAAGCTGGCCCTCGACGTCCGCGGCCGGATGGCGGCCGACAAGCCGGCCGTGGTCGCCGTACTGAGCGTGAACGACGGCAAGCCCGGTGTGGTGATCGCGCTCAACGACACCGCGCGCGAGTGGCGGCTGAAGGCCGGTGACCTGGTCCGGGTCGCCGCCGAGAAGCTGGGCGGCCGCGGTGGCGGCAAGGACGACGTCGCGCAGGGTGGCGGCACCGACCCGGCGGGCGCCGACGACGCGCTGTCCGCGGTCGAGCACACCATCGGCCAGCTCGTGACGGGTTGATGCGTTCCTGATGAGATCTGGTGTGCGGCTCGCGCTCGACATCGGCGACGTCCGGATCGGCGTCGCCAGCAGCGATCCGCACGGAATCCTGGCCACCCCGGTGGAGACGATCCGCCGGGGGCCCGGCGATCTGGATAGGATCGCCGCACTCGCCGCCGAACTGGCGGCGGTCGAGATCGTGGTCGGCCTGCCGCGCTCGCTGTCCGGAGGCGAAGGACCGGCCGCGGTGAAGATCCGGGAAACGGCGGAGCTGGTGCGGGCTAAGGTGCAGCAGGGCAACTCGGGGACGGCAGTGCGCCTGGTGGACGAGCGGTTCACCACGGTCACCGCCGAGCGCATGCTGCGGGAGCGGGGTAAGAAGGGCTCCAAGCGGCGGGCCGTGGTCGACCAGGCCGCGGCGGTCGTGATTCTGCAACACGCTCTCGACGTGGAGCGCGAGACTGGGAACCCACCCGGGAGGCCCCTGTGAACAGAACACCGGTGGAAGACGACGTGACCGACGGCGACGATCTGGGCACCGGCCTCGGATTGCGGCCCGAGAGCCGGGTCGAGCGCCGGGCGAACCGCCGCAAGGCGCGGGCGCGGCGCGGGTTCGGCTGCTTCGCCGGCCTGATCTCGCTGGTGGTCGTCGGCGCGCTGGTGGCCGGGGCCGTGATCGGCTTCGGCAAGGGCCGGGAAGCCTTGGAGCAGATGTTCGCCGCCCCCGACTTCGAGGGCGCCGGCACCGGCACGGTCGTGGTGGAGATCACCCAGGGCCAGAGCGCGCAGGCGATCGCGGACACGCTGGAGAAGAAGGGCGTGGTGAAGAGCGCCAAGGCGTTCGAGCGGGTGGCCCGGGACGACCCGCGCTCGCGCCAGCTCCAGGCCGGCACCTACACCCTGCACAAGGAGATGTCGGCCAAGGCCGCGCTCGAGCTGATGCTGGACACCGGCAAGTCGATCCTGGTCACCCGGATCGGGTTCCGGGCCGGCCTGACCAAGGCCGAGGTCAGCGAGACGCTGCAGAAGTCGCCGAAGCTGAAGCTGCCCGCCGGCGCCGCCGCGACCGCGCTGTCGAAGCCGGCCGCGCTGGGCCTGCCACCGTACGCGCACAACAACGCCGAGGGCTTCCTGTACCCGGGCACCTACGACGTGTCGAAGGGCGCGACGGCGTACACGATCATCAAGATGATGACGCAGAAGTACGCGACGACCGCGGCCGAGCTGGACCTGGTGGGGACCGCCAAGCGCAAGAAGCTGGACCCGTACCAGGCGGTGATCGTGGCCAGCATCATCGGCGCCGAGACCAACCGCCCGCAGGACTACGCCAAGGTGTCGCGGGTGATCTACAACCGGATGCGGGTCGGCATGCGGCTGCAGATGGACTCGACCATCCACTACGTGGTCGGCCGGGACGGCGGCGTGTTCACCACGCCGGAGCAGCGCGACATGGACTCGCCGTACAACACCTACAAGGTGAAGGGCCTGCCGCCGACGCCGATCAACTCGCCGACCAAGGACACGCTGCGGGCCGCGCTCAACCCGGCCCAGGGCTCCTGGCTGTACTTCACCCTGGTCAACCTGGACACCGGCGAGACGGCGTTCGCGAGCACGTCGGACGAGCACGAGGCCAACGTGAAGAAACTGCAGGCCTGGTGCCAAGCGCACAAAGGCCGGTGCTGATGACTGTGTTGGATTGCCGCGCCTCCGGCACGGCGGGGTCATGGGGCTGTGCCTCCCGGCCTTCCCTCGTCACTCCAGTCGCTTCGCTCCCTCCGCTCCTGAGTCCAGGCCGGGAGGCCCCATGACCCGATGTGCCGTTCTCGGGTCGCCGATTGCGCACTCGTTGTCGCCGGCGATGCACCGGGCCGCGTATGCCGCGCTCGGGCTTGACTGGCAGTACGACGCTTTCGAGGTGGGCGAGGACGAGTTGCGTGGATTCGTCGCCTCGCTCGGGGACGATGTTCGCGGCTTGTCGTTGACGATGCCGCTGAAGCGGGTCGCGCTGGACCTGGTGGACACCGTCGACCCGGTCGCGGAGCTGATCGGCGCGGCGAACACGATGTTGTTCGAGCCGGACGGATCCCGGTCGGCGCACAACACCGACGTACCCGGGCTGGTGAACGCCTTCGCCGAGCGCGGGATCACCGCCGCCGACTCCGCCGTCGTGCTGGGTGGTGGGGCGACCGCGGCGTCCACGCTGGCGGCCTTGCGTGGTATGAAGGTCAGCGAGGTGACCGTCGTCGTCCGGGACGTCTCCAGAGCCGAGCGGCTGCTGGACCTGGCCGCCGAGCTGGGGCTGAAGACGTCGGTCGCGGACTTCTCGCAGGTCGAGCAGATCGGCGGGTTCGACCTGTGCGTCTCGACGCTGCCCGGCGGCGCCGTCGACCCGTGGGCGGAGCACTTCGCCGGGGTCGCGCCGGTGGTGTTCGACGTGGCGTACCACCCGTGGCCGACCGGCTTGGCGATCGCGGCGCACCGAATCGGTACAGAGCTGTTGAACGGCCTTGATCTCCTCGTGCATCAGGCGACCCTCCAGGTGGAGATGATGACCGGTAGGTCGCCGGCGCCCCTGGCGGCCATGAGGACCGCCGCCCGTGAGGAGCTCGACGATCGTGGGCCAGTTTGACCGCCGGACCCTGCTGAGAGCAGGTGCAGTCGTCACCGCCGGAGTGCTGACGAGCTGCTCCGACCCGAAACCCGCGGCCGCGGCGCCGAACTGGAACAGCTTCTCCCGCTCGCTCAAGGGCCGGCTGTACCTGCCCGCGAGCTCCGGCTACGCGGCCTCGCACCAGCTGTTCAACCCGCGCTGGGACTCGATCCAGCCGGCCGGGGTCGTCAAGGCCGCGAACGCCGCCGACGTCCAGAAGGCGATCAACTTCGCCCGCTCGAACAAGCTCGTGATGGTCCCGAAGGGCGGCGGGCACTCGTACGTCGGCGCCTCGACGATCAGCAAGGGCCTGATGGTCGACCTCGGCGCGATCCGCGGGATGAGCTACGCGAACGGCGTCCTGACTGTCGGCGCCGGCGCCCGGCTGTACGACGTACACGCCTTCCTGGACAAGTACGGGCGCTCGCTGCCGACCGGCACCTGCCCGACCGTCGGCGTCGCCGGGCTCTCGCTGGGCGGCGGGATGGGGATCCACACCCGGGCGTTCGGGCTCACCTGCGACCGGATCCTCTCGATGGGCGTGATCACCGCCGACGGCGTCGCCCGGAACGTCAGCGCCGCGGCCGACCCGGACCTGTTCTGGGCGTTGCGGGGCAGCGGCGGCGGGAACCTCGGCGTGGTGACGTCGTTCCGGTTCGCGACCATCCCGGCGACGAAGCTCGGGTTCTTCCGGCTGACCTGGCCGGAGTCGAAGGCTGCGGCGGTCGTCCGCGGCTGGCAGAAGTTCGCCCAGTCGGCGCCGGTCACGTCCTGGGGCAACCTGCACATCGATGCCCGCAGCAACGGAACGCTGTCGGTCCATGTGCTCGGCATCTCCACCACCGGCAACGCGGCGGCCGCGGCCGCGCAGCTGGAGTCGTTCGTCGGCTCGAAGGCCTCGTCGCGGTCGATCACGGTGAAGACGCACCTGGAGGCGGTCCGGTACCTCGGCGGCGGGACGACCAGCCCGCGGACCGGGTTCCAGGCCGGTTCCGACGTACTGAAAGGCCCGATGGACGCCGCGACGATCACCGCGCTGCTCGGTGCGGTGAAGGCGGCGGCGCGGGCGAAGACGCCGGCGTCGGCGATCATCGACCCGCTCGGCGGTCAGGCGGCCAAGCAGCCGAGTGGTGGCTCGTCGTGGGCCTGGCGGTCGGCGCTCGGCGTGATCCAGTGGTACTCGTCCGCGCAGGGCCGAACGGCGCAGACCTTCATCACCAACGGCCATCGCGCGGTCCGCAAGTACTCGGCCGGCGGCTACGTGAACTACGTCGAGAACGGCCGCTCGGTCAGCACTTACTACGGCGCGAGCCTGGCCCGCCTCCGCACGGTCAAGAAGAAGTACGACCCAGCCAGCTTCTTCCGCACCCCGTACACCCTTGCCTAGCTAGTCTCCGGCCATGAGGTTCTGGCGGATTGTCGCGGGTGTGCTGGCTCTCGGGTTCGTCGCGGCCGGGGTGACGCCTGCGTGGGCGTGTGCGTGTGGCGGCTACCTGCCCGACCAGGAGTCGCGGGCTCGGGCGTACGGCGAGAACGCGCTGGTCCGCCACCAGGGCGGGACCGAGGAGATCACCGTGTCGATGGCGATCAACGGGTCGTCGAAGAAGGCGGCCTGGATCATGCCGGTGCCGTCCGAGGCCAAGGTCGAGCTCGGCGAGGAAGGGCTGTTCAGCCGGTTGCAGTGGACCACCCGGGAGCGGGTCGAGGAGCGCAAGACGTACTGGCCGTTCCGGGACCTCGGCATCATGGGGAGCGGCCGGGGCGACACCGCCGGCGCGGCTCCCGGCAACGGCAACGGGGTGAACGTGCGGCAGCAGATGGTGCTCGGCCCGTTCGAGGTCGTCCGGCTGACCGGCACCAGTGGCGGCGCGGTGATCGACTGGCTGCGCTCGAACGCGTACGTCGTCCCGCCCACGCTGGCCGCGAACCTCACGCCGTACCTGGCCGAGAAGTGGGAGATCGTCGCGGTGAAGCTCGCGCCGAAGCAGCCCGGCGAGAACATGAGCGGGTCGACCCCGCCGCTCAAGCTGACCTTCGCCTCGGAGCGGATCGTCTACCCGATGCGGCTCAGCAAGGGCGCGACGTCCGACCAGACGGTCACGGTCTACGTCGCCGCCGAGCATCGCGTCGACGCGACCCAGCTGCCGGACGCTGCCGTCAGGCCGGAGCTCCTGTACGCCGGCCGGGTCCAGGACGAGGCCTTGCCGGCGCCCGCCAACTTCCTGACCGCCTACACGGCCGAGTACGACGAACCGGGCCGGATCACCGACGACTTCGTCTTCCAGCGGGCCGCGACGGACGACGAGTTCCAGCGGGTCCGGTACGTGACGGTCAACGACGGTCTGTGGAGCACGGTCGGCATCCTGCTCGGCGGTCCGCTGCTGCTCGGCCTCGTCGCGGCGGTCGTCGCCAGGATCCTGGTACGGCGGTCGTCCACAGGCCGCGCGTAGCCGCGCCGGAAATCGTCTAGGCTCCTGGATCGTGCCGGCTGAGAACGCGATGCTCGCCGCAGGGGCCGGTGTGGTCTTCTGCGGTCCCGCGGCGTACCTGCTCGGCCCTTGGCTGATGCGGCGGATCCCCGAGCCGACGCTGGAGGAGGGCGAGACCAAGATCCCGTACGCCGACCTGGCCGGGCGGCGGGCGGCGTCCTGGTGTGGTCTGCTCGCGGCCGTGTCCGGCGGACTGCTCGGCTGGATGCTCGGGACGACCCCGGTGCTGGTCGCCTGGCTCCTGCTCGCGGTGTCCGGCGCCGTGCTCGGGTACATCGACGCGCGGACGCGGTACTTGCCGTCGGCGATCATCTGGCCGTCGTACCTGGTCGTCGGGCTGGCGCTGCTCGGCGCGGCCGTCGTGTCGGGGGAGTGGGGCTCGCTGCGCCGCGCGGTGATCGCGGGTGCGATCGGGTTCGCGGTGTTCTACGTGCTGTGGTTCGTGTTCCCGCGCGGCGTCGGCTTCGGCGACGTCCGGCTGTCCGGCCTGCTCGGCCTCGCGCTCGGCTGGCTGGGCTGGGGCGAGTTCATCACCGGCCTGTACGGCGGCTTCTTCCTCGGCGCGGTCGTCGGGATCGCGCTGATCGCGACCAAGGTGATGACCCGCAAGCAGATGGTCCCCTTCGGTCCCTTCATGCTGATCGGCGCCCTGGGCGGGGTGCTCCTCGGTGGACCACTTGCGGAGTTGTACGTC
Source organism: Kribbella sp. NPDC002412 (assembly GCF_053592935.1). Taxonomy (NCBI): domain Bacteria; kingdom Bacillati; phylum Actinomycetota; class Actinomycetes; order Propionibacteriales; family Kribbellaceae; genus Kribbella; species Kribbella sp. NPDC002412. The sequence continues at coordinate 63,485 of NZ_JBSFBL010000040.1, read as the reverse complement.
GGATAGCTGATGCGGCCGGTCAGCCGAACGGCTGATGTGGGAGACGGCTGATCCGGCCGGACGACGCGCGGTACCAGGACCTGGTGCAGCGCGGGCAGAACCGCCGGTTCGTCGCCAAGCCGGCGTACGCGCGGGTGATCCGGTCGACCGAGGACGCCGTACAGGCTGTGCGGGAAGCGGTCCGGAGCGGGAAGCGGATCGCGGTCCGCGGCGGCGGGCACTGCTTCGAGGACTTCGTGGACAGCAGCGGCACCGAGGTGCTGCTCGACATGTCGACGTACGACGAGGTCACCTTCGACAACCGCTACCGGGCCTTCTCGATCGGCGCGGGTGCGACGCTCGAGACCGTCTACAAGGAGCTGTTCTACGGCTGGGGCGTCACCGTGCCCGGCGGCGGCTGCCTCGGCGTAGGCGTCGGCGGCCACTTCAGCGGCGGCGGGTACGGGCCGCTGTCGCGCAAGCACGGCTCCGTCGTGGACCACCTGTACGGCGTGGAGGTCGTGGTCGTCGACGCCCGCGGCCGGGCCCGGTCGGTGGTGGCGACCCGCGACAACGCCTACCAGGACCTGTGGTGGGCGCACACCGGTGGTGGTGGCGGCAACTTCGGCGTGGTCACCCGCTACCTGATGCGGACGGCGGGCGCGACCGGCCGGGAGCCGTCCGAGTTGTTGCCCAAGGCACCGGCAGCGCTGCTGTCCAGCCTGATCGTCTACGACTGGAAGTCCATCGGGCAGGCCGAGTTCGTCCGCGCACTGCGGAACTTCTTCGACTTCTACGAGCGGAACAACACCGCCGACTCGCCGTACGCGACGCTCTACAGCCCGCTGATCCTGACGCACTCGTCGGCCGGGAGCTTCCTGCTGTCGACGCAGCTGGACGCCGCGGTTCCCAACGCAGCGGCGCTGATGAAGGCGTTCAACCACGCGATGGTCGAGGGCCTGGACCCGAAGCCGCAGGTGATCGAGGCCGGCGTCGGGCCGTTCCTGCACACCACGATGCAGCGCTCGATCGCCGAGACCCCGTCGCCGGGCCGAGGCAAGTACAAGGCCGGCTACCTGAAGAAGGGCTACACCGACGCGCAACTCGTCACGCTCTACCAGGGCCTGACCGACACGACGTACAACGGACCGGAGTCCTCAGTGCTGTTCGTCCCGTACGGCGGGAAGGTGAACACGGTCCCGTCCGACGCGACCGCCACGGCGCAGCGCGACGTGATGTGCAAGATGGTGATGGCGGCCGGCTGGTCCGACCCGGCCGACGACGCCAAGCACCTGGCCTGGCTGCGCAAGCTGTACGCCGGCATCTACCAGGACACCGGTGGAGCGCCGGTCCCGAACGCGACCAACGCCGGGTCGTACATCAACTATCCCGACGTCGACCTGGCCGACCCGGCGTACAACAAGTCCGGCGTGCCCTGGCACGACCTCTACTACCTCGGCAACTACCCGCGGCTGCAGCAGATCAAGGCGAAGTGGGATCCCCGCAACACCTTCCGGCACAAGCTGTCGATCGAGGCTCACCAGCCTGGGTAACGGGTCCGCCACCTGAGGTCGGGGTTGTAGTCGCCGTGCAGACGGGCGGGTCTGGTGAACTCCAGGGCGAAGTCGTCGGCCAGTTCGAGGATGGCTGCGCGGCCCTCGACGGCGAAGACGAGCTCTGGCGGCAGGGCCGTCTCGCCGTGGAGGGCGCCCAGGATGTTCCCGCAAATCGCTCCGGTGGAGTCGCTGTCGCCGGTGTGGGTGACCGACAGCGCCAGCGCGTCCAGGAACTGCTCGGGCGCCGGGTAGGCGAGTGCCGCGTACACGGCGATCGCGAGAGCTTCTTCTGCGACCCAGCCGCCGCCCAGCTTCTCGACGGTCGCCGGGCCGTGCTCGGATACGCCGGCGGCCAGTTGGCGCGCGGCCGCTAGCGCCGTACTGGTTTCCTCGTGGTCTGGACGCTGCGCGAGGACTGCCGCGGTCGTGTCCAGCGCGGCGTTGAGGTCCGCGCCCTCGCAGAGCTCGCGGATGATCACCGCGAGAGCGCCCGACGCGAGCTTGCCGGTCGGGTGGCCATGGGTGTAGCCGGCGGCGTCGGCGGCCGAGTCGAACACCCAGTCCCGGTCGAACCACTTCGAGGGCAGCAGGCCGAAGGGCGCCACCCGCATCACTCCACCGCAACCTTTGGAGTCGTTCCGGGCTTGCGTGCCGAACTGCCCGGCTTGCCGTGCGCCCTGCAACGCGCTGAGACAGGTCTTGCCGGGCGCCCGGCGTGCGTACAACCACTGCTCGCCCTGCAACCAGCCGTCGCGTTCACCACTCGGAGACCGGAGCTCCTGCGTGTCCAGCCACCGGTCGTAGGCGTGGTGCACGACCGCGACCGTGAACCCGATCCCGCGATCGGTCCGCACTCCGGCCCGGATCAGCCCCTCGGCGGTGAACAGCGTCATCTGGGTGTCGTCGGTGATCGTCCCCGGCGGCCAGCCGATCCGTCCGGACACGAACGTCCGGACCCCGTCGGGGTGCTCGGCGACGATCGACGTACTGTTCTCGAACTCGACCGGGCCGCCCAGCGCGTCGCCGATCGCCCCACCCAGCAGGCAGCCGCGCACCCGCGCCCGCCACGTCTCCTCCGCAGCCCGGTTCATGGCACGACCCTATCGACCGTGGTGTCAGCAGATCCGCGGCTGCTCAACCCGTTCGAGGTCGCTGCGCAGTGAGACCGGGGTCCGGGTGGTGGAAGCAGCGTGGAAGAATCGGGGCATGCTGCGCTGGCTCACCGCCGGCGAGTCGCACGGACAAGCGCTCGTCGCCGTACTCGAAGGTCTTCCCGCAGGCGTCAAGGTCACCACGGACGACGTGGCCGACGCCCTGGCTCGTCGTCGGCTGGGCTACGGCCGCGGCGCCCGGATGAAGTTCGAGCGGGACGAGGTGACGTTCGTGGGCGGGTTCCGGCACGGGCTGTCGCTGGGTAGCCCGATCGCGATCCAGGTCGGCAACACCGAGTGGCCGAAGTGGGAGCAGGTGATGTCACCCGACCCGGTCGACCCGGAGACGCTGGCCGACCTGGCCCGGAACGCGCCGCTGACCCGCCCGCGCCCCGGTCACGCCGACCTGGCCGGCATGCAGAAGTACGGCTTCGACGAGGCCCGCCCGGTGCTCGAGCGGGCCAGCGCCCGCGAGACCGCGGCCCGGGTCGCGCTCGGCGAGGTCGCCGCCCGCTTCCTGAACCAGGCGTTCGGCGTGACCATCGTCAGCCACGTCGTCGAGCTCGGCACGGTCAAGGCGCCGTACGGCGTGATCCCGTCGTACGGCGACGTCGCGAAGCTGGACGCGGACCCGGTGCGCTGCCTGGACGCGGACGCGAGCAAGGCGATGGTGGCCGAGATCGACACCGCGCAGAAGGCCGGTGACACGCTCGGCGGCGTGGTCGAGGTGGTCGTGGACGGACTCCCGCCCGGCCTCGGCAGCTACGTGCACTGGGACCGGCGGCTGGACTCCAAGCTGGCCGGCGCGCTGATGGGCATCCAGGCGATCAAGGGTGTCGAGCTCGGCGACGGGTTCGAGCTGGCCCGGACGCCCGGGTCGAAGGCACACGACGAGATCGTTGCCCAGGACGGCGTGGTCCGGCGGACCGGCGGCCGCTCGGGCGGCACCGAGGGCGGGATGAGCACCGGCGAGACGCTGCGGGTGCGGGCCGCGATGAAGCCGATCGCGACCGTGCCGCGGGCGCTGCGCACGATCGACACCACCACCGGCGAGGCCGCGGCCGCGCACCACCAGCGCTCCGACGTCTGCGCCGTACCGGCCGCGGGGATCGTGGCCGAGGCGATGGTGGCGCTGGTGCTGGCCGAGGTCGCGCTGGAGAAGTTCGGCGGCGACTCGGTCGAGGAGTCGTCCCGCAACCACAAGGCGTACCTGGCGAACCTGCCGTCGACCATCACGCCGCGGGAGTGGGCAGAGCTGTGAGCCCGGTTGTCGTCCTGGTCGGGCCGCCAGGGTCGGGGAAGTCGACCGTCGCCGCGCTGCTGGCCGAGCGGCTCGGCGTGCGGCACCGCGACACCGACGCCGACATCGAGGCGGATGCCGGCAAACCGATCTCGGACATCTTCGTCGACCACGGCGAGCCGCACTTCCGCGCGCTCGAACGGGCCGCGATCGTCGCCGCGCTGCAGGGCGATGACGTGCTGTCGCTCGGCGGCGGCGCGATTCTCGACCCGGAAACCCGCGCCGACCTGGCCGGGCACACCGTGGTCTTCCTGGACGTCAGCCTCGGCGAGGCGGCCAAGCGCGTCGGCCTCGGAGTCGCCCGCCCGCTGCTGCTCGGCAACGTCCGCACCCAGCTGCGCAACCTGATGGAGGCGCGCCGCCCGCTCTACACCGAGGTCGCCAAGCTGACCGTGCAGACCGACAACCGCACGCCCGACGAGATCGCCGACGAAATCCTGGAGCACTTGAGATGACCCGGATCAGGGTTGCTGCGGCGGCGCCGTACGACGTGGTGATCGGCAACAACCTGCTCGGGGAGCTGCCCGGGCTGCTCGGTGATGGTGTTCAGCGGGTCGCGGTGATCCACCCGCGGGCGTTGCGGTCCAGTGGAGACGCGATCCGCGACGACCTCACCGCGACCGGGTACACCGCGCACGCGATCGAGATCCCGGATGCCGAGGAGGCCAAGACCGCGGAGGTGCTGGCGTACTGCTGGTCGGTGCTCGGGCAGGCCGGGTTCACCCGGTCGGACGCGATCGTGAGCGTCGGCGGCGGGACGACGACCGACCTGGCCGGGTTCGTCGCCGCCACCTGGCTGCGCGGCGTGAAGGTCGTGCACATCCCGACCACGCTGCTCGGCATGGTCGACGCGGCGGTCGGCGGCAAGACCGGTATCAACACCGCCGAGGGCAAGAACCTGGTCGGCGCGTTCTGGGAGCCGGCCGGCGTGCTGTGCGACCTGGCCGCGCTGGAGACGCTGCCGCGCAACGACTACGTCAGCGGTCTCGCCGAAGTGGTGAAGTGCGGTTTCATCGCGGACCCGGTGATCCTCGACCTGGTCGAGAAGGACCCGGCCGGCGCCTCCAGCCCGGAGTACGACGCCACCGAGGAACTGATCGCCCGCGCGATCCAGGTCAAGGCCGACACCGTCGGCGCGGACCTGCGGGAGCGGACCACCACGGCCGGCGGCCGGATCGGCCGGGAGGCGCTGAACTACGGCCACACCCTCGGCCACGCGATCGAGCGGGTCGAGCGGTACAAGTGGCGGCACGGCGCCGCGATCAGCATCGGCATGGTCTTCGTCGCCGAGCTCGCCCGCGCGGCGGGTCGCCTCGACGACGCGACCGCCGACCGGCATCGCGCCGTACTGGAGACGCTGGGGCTTCCGGTGAAGTACCGCGCCGACGCCTGGCCGCACCTGCAGGACGCGATGAAGCTGGACAAGAAGACCCGCGCCGACCGGCTCCGCTTCGTCGTCCTCGACGGCCTCGCCAAGCCGGCGATCTTCGAGGCCCCGGACCCGGGCCTGCTGGTCGCGGCCTACGCCGAAGTCAGCTGACCGGAACCGGTCACCTGTCGGACCGGCCCTTGTACATCGATGGCAATCCCTCCAGGATGAATCTTGGAAAGGGCTTTCCAGCGAAAGGGCCTGCATGTCTGACAGCAAGTACCGGATCGCGATCGTCGGCACCGGCGGGATCGCCAACGCCCATGCCGGGGCGGTGGTGGCCTGTGCAGACCGCGCCCAGCTCGTCGGCGCGGTCGACGTCGACCTCGACCGCGCGCAGGCGTTCGCGACCAAGTGGGACATCCCCGCGGTCTACTCGAGCCTGACCGAGCTGCTCGCGGCCGGTGACGTCGACCTGGTTCACCTGTGTACGCCGCCGAGCTCGCACGTGCCGTTGGCCGCGGAGTGCCTCGCGGCGGGTGTCGACGTACTGACGGAGAAGCCGCCGACGTTGTCGCTGGACGAGCTCGACGAGCTGCTGGAGGCCGAGCGGGCGTCGTCCGCGCAGGTCGTGTGCATCTTCCAGCACCGCTTCGGGTCGGGTGCGGTGCGATTGCGCGAGCTCGCCGCCGACGGGGTGCTCGGGCGGCCGTTGGTTGCCTTGTGCAACACGGTCTGGTACCGGGACGACGAGTACTTCGCGATGCCGTGGCGCGGGACGTTCGAGGTCGAGGGCGGCGGCCCGACGATGGGGCACGGGATCCACCAGTTCGACCTGCTGCTGTCGATCCTCGGGCCGTGGGAGAAGGTCACCGCGATCGCGGCCCGGCAGGCCCGGCCGACCAAGACCGAGGACGTCTCGATGGCGCTGGTCACCTTCGAGAACGGCGCGGTGGCTTCGGTCGTGAACTCGCTGGTCTCGCCGCGGCAGACGTCCGAGCTCCGCTTCGACTACGAGAACGCGACGGTCGAGCTGGAACACCTGTACGGCTACAAGAACGAGAGCTGGACCGTCACGCCCGCGCCCGACCAGGACGCGGTGAGTGCGGCGTGGGCCGCGGACCTGGCCGAGGTGCCGAGTGGGCACACCGCTCAGCTCAACGCTGTCCTCGACGCGCTGACGGCCGGCAAGGCGGCGCCCGTGCCGCTGGCCGAAGCCCGGAACACGATCGAGCTCGCGGCCGCGATCTACGCCTCGGCCTTCACGGACAAGCCGGTCCGCCGGGGTGAGCTGGCCCACGGCTCCGAGTACGCCCGGCGGATGGGCGGACCCGGAGCTCCCTGGTCCTGATCACCTGGTCCTGATCACTTGGTCCTGGCTACTTGGTGAAGCGGATGTCGCCGAGCTGCTGGCCGGGCAGGCGTACGACGGTGCCGACGTCGACCCGGGTGGTGCCCGGGCTCGGCGTCAGACCGCCGCCACCCTTCTGGTCGGCCGGCGCGTCGAGCAGCCTCCCGTCCCGGTCGAGCACCTGGGTCTCGACCCGGACCTGTTCGCCGACCTTGAGGGCGGCGGACTCGTTCCAGGAGCGGAGGTAGACGAGTCCGTCGGCTGCCTCTGCGACGTACCAGGGCCCGGGTTTGCCGCGGACGATCCAGCGTTGGCGCATCGTGGCGACGCGGTCGTCGACGTTGTACCAGCCTTCCTGGACGAGCAGGTCGGGCTTGCGGTCGAAGTCGACGAACAGCAGTCGCGCGCCGGTCCCGTCAGTGGGCGCCGCCGGGTGGGTGGCGTCCGGTGGGTTGCCCACGACCTTGCCGTTCCGGCCTACCGCGACTGTGGTCGCGTCCCACGGGCCGCCGCGACCGACACAGGCGTAGCCGATGACCGCGATCGTGGTGTCCACCTTGCCTTCGACCCAGCTGCGGACCTTCACCGCGTGGCCGACCACTGCTGGCGTGGCCGAACCTTGGCCGACGGTGACCAGGCAGGCCTGCACGGCGGCATTCTTCTCCGCGCCGGTGACTGGGCCGGCGTCGATGTGGACGTCGGCCGGTCCCGCGTTGTTGGTGCGGGTCGGCGTGGGGTCCGCGGCCGGGGGTGCGGGGGTGGTGTCGGCGTGCCGGCCGGATGCGATCAGTGCGCCGGTCGCGATCAGCGCGATCGAGGCGGCTGCGCCGACCGGGATCAGCCAGGTGCGGCTGCGCCGGGGCGGTGCAGCCTCGTCGGCCAGGATCCGTTCGAGGATCTCTTGGCGATGCGGGAGCGGCCGGTCGGCTGGGAGTTGCTTGGTCATGACAGGCCTTCCTTCGCGGCGCCGAGGTCGAGGAGGCCGGCGAGGCTGGTCCGCGCCCGCGCCAGCCGGGACTTGACAGTTCCTTCGGGTATGCCGAGGACGCGCGCGGCCTCGGCCATCGAGCACTCCGACCACACGACCAGTTCCACCACCTCGCGCTGCTTGGCGGGCAGCTTGTCGAGGATCCGGCGGATGTCGCTCATCGCCCGCTCGTCGTCCACCTTCGCGGCGGCGACCGACGAGTGGTCGGGTTCCGCCGTACCCGCGCTGTCGATCAGCTGGATCCGGTCCCGCAGCGCGGCCTGCCGCCGGGACGACCGCAGCACGTTGCCGCACTCGTGACCCGCCATCACCAGCAGCAGCGGCCGGGCCGAGTCCAGGTCGAGAGCGTCGACCCGGCCGGTCCGGGCTCGCCGCCAGAGGGTGGCGAAGGTGGCCTGGACGACGTCCTCGGCCGCCGACCAGGACGACGTACGGCGGAACGCGAAGTTGTGCACGGCGTCGCAGTGCCGGTGGAACAGCTCGGCGAAGGCGTGCCCGTCGGCCGACCGCAGCCGGTCCCACAGGCCGCGGTCCGTCGCCACCGCCTGCCCGGGGCCGTTCTCCATCCGCACTCCCATGTCTGTGGTCACACCAGGATGAGTCCGGCAGGGGGCACGGCGGTTCGGTTAGTCAGGCAGCGAGTTCCGGCGGGAGATGCTCCACTAGGGTGGGCGTGTGAGTGGACGACGTGTGCTGGTGCTGAACGGGCCGAATCTTGGGCGGCTGGGGTCGCGGGAGCCGGAGAAGTACGGGACGACGACGTTCGCCGACCTGGTCGCGGAGTGCGAGAAGGCCGGCGCCGAGCTCGGGCTGGAGGTCGAGGTCCGGCAGACCGACGACGAGGCCGAGCTGGTCGGCTGGCTGCACGAGGCGGCCGACGGGAAGCTGCCGGTGGTGCTCAACCCGGCCGCGTTCACGCACTACTCGTACTCGCTGCGCGACGCCTGTGCCCAGCGCACCGCGCCGCTGATCGAGATCCACCTGACGAACCCCGCCACCCGTGAGGAGTTCCGGCACAACAGCGTCGTCTCCGGCGTCGCCACCGGCACCATCGCCGGCTTCGGCGTCGACTCCTACCGCCTCGCCCTCCGCGCCCTCACCGCACTCGCGGACTGACCGACCACCTAGCCGTCGGACCGAAGACGCGCCCAGCCTGGGGGCGACGGGCTGATAACCAATGTGCCCTTTTGGGCATCTAGCAGGTGAAGGCAGGCCTGGACGAGCTGGATCCGTGCTGCGGCAACGCCGTTGCTCACGCTTGGCGTTGGGTCGTGGTCCGGCCGGCACTGGTCTTAAGGCTGGCTGAAGGTTCGGGTGCACGATCGGAATCGACGATTTTGGGGGTTCGTGTGACTGCGGATTCGGTCCGTTCCGTTCATCAACGCTCTGGGGGAGTGACGAGTATGTCCACGCAGCAACGTCTTCCTGTCTGGGTGAAAGCCCTTGACCCGCTGTCGCAGTTCGGGTTGGTGCACGCGCTCAGGCAGCGGCCGGAGATCGCCCTGCTCACCGACGCCGACCTGGCGTCGATCCAGGCCAAGTCGGCTGATCAGCGCACTGCCCCGCCAGTGGTCGCGTTGATCGCCGTCGACTCGCTGGACGCGGCAGCGGTGCAGGTGCTCCGGGTGGCAACGCAACGGGGGTGCCGCCGGACCGTGCTGATCGGCAGCGCGATCGACGACGACGCGTTGATGACCGCGGTCGAGCTGGGGGTGTCCGGTGTGCTTCGGCGGACCGAGGCGACGGCCGATCGCATCGTGCACCTCGTGCAGGCCGCCGCTGCAGGTGACGGCAGTCTGCCGCCGGATCTGCTCGGCCGGTTGCTCGGTCAGGTGTCGCGGATGCAGCGGCACGTGATGGCGCCGCGCGGGCTGTCCCACACCGGGCTGACCGACCGCGAGACGCAGGTCCTGCGGCTGGTGGCCGACGGCAAGGACACGCAGGAGATCGCCCGCGAGCTGTCCTATTCGGAGCGGACGGTCAAGAACGTCCTGCACGACGTCACCAGCCGCCTGCAACTGAAGAACCGCTCTCACGCCGTCGCCTACGCACTGCGCGAAGGCCTCATCTAGCACAACATCCAGTACGACGCCCGACAGCCGGCCCTCGCACTCCGCGAGGGCCGGCTGCTGCGTGCGCACCGCCTAGTGGCCGACCGTGAACCGAGCGCCCACATGTCGCGCCTGCTCGGCCTCGTCGACCAACGCGATCGCGAAGTCCTCCATCGAGATGGACGACCCACCGGCGGCGTCAGTGACGAGGTGGTCCGTGCCAAGCCGGTAGCTCCCGGTCCGAGTGCCCGGCTCGAGCAGAGCGGGCGGACTGACGTACGTCCAGTGGACGTCGGTCGCAGCGCGCACCAGCTCGAGCTGCTCGTTGCAGGCCTGGGCGATCGGGCGCCAGTCGGGCGGAAAGTCCGGCGACTCCATGACGGTCAGCCCGGTGCGACCATCGATCAGGCCGGCCGCACCGCCGACCAGGATCAGCCGCACGCCGCTGTGCCGCAAGCCGATCAGCAGACCTTTGGCAGCCTGGACGAGCTCGTCCTCCTGCCCCGGCCGCGGCCGTGTCGCGCTGATGACCACGTCATGGTCCCGGCTCAGTACGGCGACATCGTCCGGGTCGGTGGCGTCACCACGCCGGAGGTGTGCGGCCGTCGGCGTACGGCTGGCGCCGGTCACCTGGTGGCCGCGGGCAACGGCCTCTTGGACGACCCGGCTGCCGACCGCGCCGGAGGCTCCGAAGACGAGGATGCGCACGTGCGGACCTTTCGTTTGATCTGGGCAGTGACGAGGGACGCGACGACGATCAGGCCGCCGATGAGTTGAGCGGTGGTCAGGCGCTGATCGAGGGCGAGCCAGCCGAGCAGTGTCGCCATCACCGGGCTGAGCAGGCCGAGGAACGTGACATCCGTGGGGGAGAGGCTGCGCAGCCCCCGGAACCACAGCGCGTAGGCCAGCGCGGACCCGATGATCGTCAGGTAGCCGTAGCCGAGCAGGTTGTGGGCAGTCATGGCCGGCGGCGCACCCTCGACCAAATAGGCGACCGGAAGCAGGACCAGACCGCCTGCAACGAGTTGCCAGCCGGTGGTGGCCAGCAGGGGAGCCGGTGACGTCCACCGCTTGCTCAGTACGACGCCAAACGCCATCACGACCGCGCCGCCGAGTGCTGCGACCACACCCAGGGTGTCGAGGCGCGCATCGGCTCGCAACACCAGCAACCCGACACCGAACACTCCAGCGATCGCCGTGAAGACAGTCCGCGTCGACAGCCGCTCCCGCAGCAGACCAGTCGACAGTACGGCGACCAGCAGCGGCTGAATCGCTCCGACAGTCGCGGCGACCCCACCGGGCAGCCGGTAGGCGCCGACGAACAGCAGCGCGAAGAACGCGCCGATGTTGAGGGTGCCGAGCACCAGCGAGCGCCACCACCAGCTTCCGCGGGGAAGCGTCCGGGTGATCGCCACGAGCAGCAGCCCGGCAGGCAGTGCGCGGATCACCGCCGCCAGCAGCGGGCGGCCCGGCGGCAGCAGCTCGGTGGTGACCAGGTAGGTGGTGCCCCAGAGCAGCGGCGTGATCGCCGTGACCAGGAGAAGGGAGACTCGATTGCTTAGCACTAAGATAAAGTATCTCAGCGCTAAGCTATTTTCAATCCCTCACCGCTAAGCAATCCAGGACTAGGCTGGGACCATGGCTGATCACGTCGACCTGGTGCTCGAGCAGTGGGCCGAGCAGCGGCCGGACCTGGACGCCTCGCCGATGGGGGTCGTCGGGCGGGTGAGCCGGCTCGGCCAGCTCTTCGACACCGAGCTGCGGCGCAACTTCGCGCGCTACGACCTCGACCGCGCGTCGTTCGACGTCCTGGCGACCCTGCGGCGGAGCAACGCCGAGCACAGCCTGACCCCGGCCGGCCTGATGCGCTCGTCGATGGTGACGTCCGGCGCGATCAGCCAGCGCCTGGACCGGCTGGAGGCCCGCGGCCTGGTCACGCGGAAGCCCAGTGAGACCGACGGCCGTGGTGTCCGGGTGACGCTGACCGAGGAGGGCCTGCAGCTGATCGACCGCGTGCTGCCGGCCCACATCGACACCGAGAACCAGCTGCTGGCCGGGCTGTCCGGCGCCGAGCGGGAGCGGTTCGCGGAGCTGCTGCGGACACTGCTCGAGTCCCTCGGGGACAAGAGGGATTGACGCCATGAGTGCCCGCGACGCGCTTCGAGCGGAGTCGCTGCGCGCGGCCCTCACCCGGTATCTGGTGGCCGAAGGCTCCATCCGGGACGAGCGGGTGGCGGCCGCGTTCCGGACCGTGCCGCGGCACCTATTCGTCCCACAGGCGCCGCTGCATCGCGCGTACGCCGACGACGTCGTGCTGATGAAGCGGAACGACGCCGGCGTGGCGATCAGCTCGGTGTCGCAGCCGAGCATCGTCGCGCTGATGCTCGGCCAGGCCGCGATCGAGCTCGGCGACCACGTCCTGGAGATCGGCTCCGGTGGCTACAACGCGGCGCTGATGCGCGAGCTGACCGGACCCGCGGGCTCGGTCACCACGGTCGACATCGATCCCGAGGTCACCGACCGCGCCCGCACGGTGCTGGCGGCCGCCGGGTACGACGACGTCCGGGTGGTCCGCGCGGACGGCGAGTTCGGGATTCCGGCGGATGCGCCGTACGACCGGATCGTGGTGACCGTGACGGCGTGGGACGTCGCGCCGGCCTGGCTGGACCAGCTCCGGATCGGCGGCCGGCTCGTCGTACCGCTGCGGCTTCGGGGGCAGACGCGGTCGATCGCGTTCGACCGGGTGGAGGACCACCTGGAGAGCCGGTCGACGACGCTGTGCGGATTCGTCAGCATGCAGGGCGCCGGAGCGAACTACGAGCGGGTCGTGCCGATCGCGGGGGACGAGGTGTACGTCGGCTTCGACGAGGACCAGGAGAGCGAGGCGCACCCGTACGACGGCGTGCTCGACGAGCCGCGGTGGCAGGTCTGGTCGGGTGTCGTGATGAACCGGGAGGAGCCGCTGTCCGACCTCAACCTGTGGCTCGCGGCGACCCTACCCGGGTACTGCGTTCTGTTCGCGGACCGATCCGTGCAGACGGTCGCACCGTCGCCGCGCTGGGGTGCAGCCGCGGTGGCGACTCGCGACAGCGTGGCCTACCTGACGTCATGCCCGGCTTGGCGCCGACCCGCGTCCTTCGTGGAGCTCGGAGTCAACGGCCACGGGCCGGACGCGCGGGAATTGATGGATCGGATGGTCGGCCAGATGCGCACCTGGGACGCGCATCACCGGCACGGTCCGGGCCCGTCGTTCCACGTGTACTCCGCGGGAGCCGCCGCCGTACCAGACGGCTTCCGGATCGAGCGGCGGCACGGGCTTTTGGTGATCAGCTGGCCGGGTTGGTCCCGGGTTACGGCGTGGCGAGGAAGCCGCGCACCTCACTGAGGAACTGAGCTCTGCCGCGCTCGGCGCGATCGAGATGGGCGTAGTGGGTCGCCTTGGTCAAGCGCACCGAGCGTACAGCCTTCGCATGGACGAGGTGGTCCGTGAGAAGCGCAACGTCGCCCGGCCGGCTCCAGAAGTCGTACTCACTGCGGAGGATCAGCGTGCGTGCGGTGACAAGGCTCGCGTCCCACAGTTGGCGACCGGTGGCGAGGTAGAAGCTGTCCTCCATCGCACCCGACGGCGCACGGAAGCTGGCGGGGTCGCGCGTACCGCTTGTCGGGTCCGACGCCAGCGCAGTCTTCACGTACGACGCGACGACGTCCGGATCACGCCACTCGGTCTTGTCCTCGGCCGGAATGCTGTTGTCCCAGGACGGGAGCAAGCTGGCCGCAGTACTCAACCGGTAGGCGCCGTACCGGGCAGAGTTGAATCGGCCGGGGTGGCGTGGGTCCTCGTTGTCGCTGCCCCTGCCCAGCGTCGGATGCTCGTCGAGCGGGCCGTACAGCGAGTTGTAGAGCACGAGATGACTGACCCGGCTGGGGTTTGCCGCGGCGTACTGGCCGAGCCAATGGCCGCCGGTAGCCCAGCCGAGCAGCGCGACCTGGCGGTGTCGCGCCCGCTTGACGATGCTCTCGACGACGGCCGCGATGTCACGGACGACATCCGACGAACGGACCGCCGGCGCGTTCCGTTCCGGCGGCTCGGACAGCGCCGGCGGACGCGTGGAGGCGCCGTATCCCCGGGCGTCCATGATGTAGACCCGGTGGCCGGCGGCGGCCAGGTCGGCGGCCAGTGATCCGCCCGCGACCGGCAGGTCGAAGCTCGCGATACCTGGAACCCGTGCGCCATGGAGGAGCAGCACCGGAGGTCGGTCCGCAGGCCTCCCCGGACGCACCTCACGGACGGCGATCCGGATGCCGGGATCGCTGGTGACGTGGAAATCCGTCCGGACGACGTCACGCACCCGATCGGGCACGGTCACGGAGCCGGCGACAGCGGTGAGGACGGTGAACAAGGCGGTGATCAGGCGACGCATGCCACGATTCTGTTGCCGCGATCACGAGATCGATATGCGCGATAGCTCGAACCGGCCCAATCAATATGCAGGCCCTATCGTTGGGGTGGTGGAGCTGAGACACCTGCGCTACTTCGTCGCGGTCGCCGAGGAGTTGCACTTCGGGCGGGCCGCCGTACGGCTCGGGATCCGGCAGCCGCCGCTGAGCCAGCAGATCAAGGCGCTGGAAGACGACCTCGGCGTCGTACTCTTCGATCGCGACAGCCGGAAGGTGCGGCTCACCGCGGCCGGCGAGGCCTTGTACCCGGCGGCACGGGACCTGCTCGGCGCGGCCCGGGCGGCCGAGCAGGCGACCCGGCAGGCGGGGCGCGGCGAGTCGGGCCGGCTGGCGCTCGGGTTCGTCGGCTCGGCCACGAACCAGTTGCTGCCACGAGCGCTGCGCGACTTCCGGCAGCGGTACCCCGAAGTCAGCCTGCGGTTGCGTGAGCTGACGACGATGCAGCAGGTGCACGCGTTGCGCGACGGGAGCCTCGACATCGGACTTCTGCGCCCGCCGCTGCCGGAGGCGGAGGCGGCAGGACTCGTGGTGGAACCGATCGGCGCCGAGCGACTGGTTGCCGTCGTACCCGATGATCATCCGAGGGCGCGGCAAAGAGTTGTCGCGGTGCGGGATCTCGCGGAGGAGCCGTTCGTGTTGTTCCCGCGCGCACTGGGGCCCGGGCTGCACGACCAGATTCTGGCTTACTGCGCCGAGGCGGGCTTCACGCCGGTGGTCGCGCAGGAGGCGGTGCAGATGCAGACGATCGTTGCGCTCGTCGCCGCCGGGCTCGGGGTGTCACTCGTGCCGGCCTCGATGAAGCACAGCCCGCGACACGGTGCGGTGTTCCGCTCGCTGAGCCCCGCGACACGAGTGGTCCATCTCGCGGTCGCGCGCCGGGCCGGCGCGACCAGCCCGGTGGTGCGCAACTTCGTTGCCGCGGTCAGCCGTTCGGCGTAGTCCCGGGCCGGGGTGGGTTGGCCACTGTTTGCCAGAGCTCGTCGATGTCGGTGCGGTCTTCGGGCTCGGGGGTGTCGACCCAGCCGCTGGCCCAGGTGTCCTTCTCGCGGTCCAGGTCGAAGATCGACTCGGCGAACGCGGCGGAGCCGACGTACCGGGTCTCCTCTTCCACTGGTGCCGCCGCGGTGGTCGGTGCGGTCGCAGGTTTGGCTTGGGTCGGTGCGGCGCCGGGTGGGGCGACCAGGGCGCGGGCGTGCTTCTGGGCCTCGAGGATGCCCATGTCCTGCTCGTCGCAGAGCAGCCGGATGGCGGCCACCTCGTTGCCGGCCTTCATCAGCTCCCGCACCCGGCCGTCGGTGTCCTGCCGGGGCGTCGGCAGGTTGTGCTGCGGCGGCCGGTGCCCCTGCGGCGGCCCGTACGACGGCAGCCACTGCGCCGACAACTGATGCTGCGGCTGGTACGGCGGGGCAGCGGCGGACTGGTTCGCCCCGTACTGACCCTGGACCGGCGTCGGCTGGCCGACGTACTGGCCTTGAACCTGCTCGATCAGCTTCTGCACGCGGGCGTTCGGGTGCTTGCCGGCGCCGGACGCCTCCTTCTTCACCTTCCCGACCACGCTGACCACGATCATGACGATGATGAAGATCGCGAACTCCAGCATCGGCTGCCTCCGTCGGTCCCGGCCGTCCTCCGAATGGCCAGCCTAAGGCCCGCAGGGGGCCGCCCGCAGTCGCGGAATCGGAGGAAACGCCTGGTGACCGCTACAATCCGGTGTTACCGCTGATCGAATTCGAAGGGCATATCCGCGTGGCAACGACGAACGACCTCAAGAACGGCATGGTGCTCGACCTGGACGGGCAGCTGTGGTCCGTCGTCTGGTTCCAGCACCACAAGCCCGGCAAGGGCGGCGCCGTCGTCCGGACCAAGCTGAAGAACGTGCTGTCCGGCAAGGTGGTCGACAAGACCTTCAACGCGGACGTCAAGGTCGAGGTCGCGACCGTCGACAAGCGCGACATGACCTACCTGTACAACGACGGCTCGGCCTACGTGTTCATGGACAAGTCCACCTACGACCAGCTGCAGATCCAGCCCGACGTGGTCGGCGACGCCTCGCACTTCCTGCTGGAGAACCAGGACGCCATCGTCGCGGTGCACGACGACCTGCCGCTGTACGTCGAGCTCCCGGCCTCGGTCGAGCTCCTGGTGGAGTACACCGAGCCCGGCCTGCAGGGCGACCGGTCCACCGGCGGCACCAAGCCGGCCAAGCTGGAGACCGGCTACACCATCCAGGTCCCGCTGTTCCTGACCACGGGCGAGAAGGTCAAGGTCGACACCCGCACCGGGGACTACCTCGGCCGCGTCACCTCCTGAGGCCTCGAGAGAAGCTGACAACAGAACATGTCTGCCCGTAGCAAGGCCCGCAAGCGCGCACTCGACGTGCTGTTCGAGTCGGAGGTCAGGGGTCTGCCGGTCGGCGGCACCCTGGCCGACCGGGTGGCCGACAACGACCCGCCGGTGAACGAGTTCACCGTGGCGCTGGTCGAGGGTGTCGCGAAACACATCGACGTGATCGACGACCTGCTGCAGACCCACTCGGTCGGCTGGTCGCTGGACCGGATGCCGGCCGTCGACCGCAACATCCTGCGGATCGGAACCTACGAGCTGCTGTTCGACGACCAGGTCCCGGACGTGGTCGCGGTGAGCGAGGCGGTCGCGCTGGCGCGGGACCTGTCCACCGACGAGTCGCCGGCGTTCGTGAACGGGCTGCTGGCGAGACTGCTGCAGCTCAAGCCCACGCTGGGCGTCTGAAGAACGTCCTGAGGGAAGGAGAGCCGGCGCCTGGCGGGCCGCGCCCTCTCGTGGTGCTGCTCCGAAGATCGGTGAGTCATCGTAGGCCCGGTACCGTCTCGGTACGGTCCGGGCCGACTCGGCGTCCCCGTGGTGGTCGGCGCGGGGGAACGGCCCCGGCCTGGTGCAGCGGGTGAGGTGGTTCCCGCCGCGGTGCTGCGTCGTACTGCTTGGTCCTGCTCTGTTCGGTGATGGAGGAGGCGGGCGGCCGTGGGCCAGCTGCTACGAGCCCCGACCGTCTCTGCTGCCTCCGGTCAGGCGCCGGCTGCCTCGGACTCCTCGACGTCACCCTTCGCCTCTGGGTTCAGCACACCCCAGGAGATGAAGCGCTCGGTCAGAGTCGTCGGCGACTCGTCGTAGATCACGGCGAGCGTGCGCATGTCGTCCTGACGGATCGACAGCACCTTGCCGTTGTAGTCCCCACGCTGAGCCTGGATCGTGGCCGCGTACCGCGTCAGCGGACCGGCCTCACTCGCGTCGAGGTGTTGCAGGGCCTCCAGGTCGAGGATCAACCGGGGAGGAGCGGCAGCCGCAGCGGCCGCGCTGGCGGAACCGGGCAGGAGCTCACGGATGGGCACGCCGTAGAAATCGGCGAGCTCGGCGAGCTTCTGGACGGTGACGGCTCGATCGCCACGCTCGTAGGAGCCGACGACGACCGCCTTCCAGCGACCCTTGGACTTCTCTTCCACGCCGTGCAGCGACAGCCCTTGCTGCTGGCGGATGGCGCGCAACTTGCCACCCAGTGTCTTCGCGTATTCGCTAGGCACGCTGGTTCTTCCCTCCGACTAGTTTCGTCATGTCCGGCCCGCCGGAACGGGCCGGACGGTGAAACCCCCCTCGGTTACACAGAGTAACAATATTCCGGGGGCGAGGCCAGCGTCAAGACGGCGTGTCACTTCCGATACCATGTCAAGCGGTCCGAACGTCCTTTAAAGACCCGTCCAGAGAGGCGGGAAAGGAGGAACGGTAGCGATGAGCCATGCCCACGACGGCGCGCCCAAACGCGGCAGCCGCACGGTCCTGGACGCTTCCGACATATCCCGGGCACTGACCCGGATCGCGCACGAGATCCTCGAGCGCAACCGCGGCGCCGACCCGGTCGTCCTGCTCGGCATCCCCACTCGCGGCGTCGGCCTGGCCGCCCGCATCTCGGCCCGGATCGCGGCCGTCGAGGGGCAGAGCGTGCCGACAGGATCACTCGACGTGACGATGTACCGCGACGACATCGGCCTCAAACCACCCCGTGGCCTCGAGCACACCGACATCCCGGCGGACGGGATCGACGGCAAGGTCGTCGTCCTGGTCGACGACGTGCTGTTCTCCGGCCGCACCATCCGGGCCGCGCTGGACGCGATCGGCGACATCGGCCGGCCGCGCGCGGTCCAGCTCGCGGTCCTGGTCGACCGCGGCCACCGCGAGCTGCCGATCCGCGCCGACTACGTGGGCAAGAACCTGCCCACCTCGCTGGTCGAGCGGGTCACCGTGCACCTGACCGAGTACGACGACCAGGACGCGGTGCTGATCGCGGACAAGACGGCGGACAAGACGAAGGTGGGGGCGTGATGAGGCATCTACTCAGCGCGGGTGACCTGAGCCGGGACGAGGCCAACCTCATCCTGGACACGGCCGAGGAGATGCGGTCGCTGGCCGACCGGCCGATCAAGAAGCTGCCGGCGCTGCGCGGCCGGACCGTGGTGAACCTGTTCTTCGAGGACTCCACCCGGACCCGGATCTCGTTCGAGGCGGCCGCCAAGCGGCTGTCGGCCGACGTGATCAACTTCTCCGCCAAGGGCTCGAGCGTCAGCAAGGGCGAGAGCCTGAAGGACACCGCGCTCACCCTGCAGGCGATGGGCGCCGACGGCGTCGTCTGCCGGCACGGCTCGTCCGGCGCGCCGCACCTGCTGGCCACGTCGGGCTGGATGACCGGCTCGGTGGTCAACGCCGGCGACGGCACCCACGAGCACCCGACCCAGGCGCTGCTGGACGCGTTCACGATGCGCCGCCACCTCGGCTCGCTGGACGGCCGCCGGATCACGATCGTCGGCGACGTCCTGCACTCCCGGGTGGCCCGGTCGAACGTGCTGCTGCTGTCGACGCTGGGCGCCGAGGTGACCGTGGTGGCGCCGCCGACGCTGCTCCCGGTCGACATGCGCAACTGGCCGTGCGCCACGTCGTACGACCTGGACGCGAGCCTGGCCAAGAGCGACGCGGTGATGATGCTGCGGGTCCAGCGGGAGCGGATGAACGACGCGTACTTCCCGAGCGCCCGCGAGTACACCCGCCGCTACGGCCTGGACGTGCACCGGATGGCGCAGCTGCCGGACGAGGCGATCGTGCTGCACCCCGGCCCGATGAACCGCGGCATGGAGATCAGCGCCGAGGTCGCCGACTCCACCCGCTCGGTCATCGTCGAACAAGTCACCAACGGGGTCGCCATCCGGATGGCGGTCCTCTACCTGTTGCTGTCCGGAACCAACGACGAGGAGTCGAACGCATGACCGCCTACCTGATCACCGGAGCCAAGGTCCTGGCCGGTGAGGCGGCGGATCTGCTGATCGACAACGGCGAGATCGAAGCTGTCGGCGCCAGCCTCGAAGCGCCGGCCGGTGCCGAGACGATCGACGCCAAGGGCCTGGTCGCGCTGCCCGGTCTGGTCGACCTGCACACGCACCTGCGCGAGCCCGGCCGGGAGGACGCCGAGACCGTGCTCACCGGCACCCGGGCCGCGGCGCTGGGCGGGTTCACCGCCGTCTTCGCGATGGCCAACACCGACCCGGTCGCCGACACCGCCGGTGTGGTCGAGCAGGTCTGGCGCCTCGGCCGCGACGCCGGATACGCCGACGTCTTCCCGATCGGCGCGGTCACGGTCGGCCGGAAGGGCACCCAGCTCGCCGAACTCGGCGCGATGGCGGACTCGGCGGCCCGGGTCCGGGTGTTCTCCGACGACGGCGACTGCGTCTGGGACGCCGCGCTGATGCGCCGCGCGCTGGAGTACGTGAAGGCGTTCGGCGGCGTGATCGCCCAGCACGCGCAGGAGCCGCGGCTGACCCAGGGCGCGCAGATGAACGAGGGCGCGCTGTCCGGCGTCCTCGGCCTGACCGGCTGGCCGAGTGTCGCCGAGGAGGCGATCATCGCCCGCGACATCCTGCTGAACGCGCACGTCGGCTCGAAGCTGCACATCTGCCACCTGTCCACCAAGGGCTCGGTGGAGATCGTCCGGGCGGCGAAGAAGCGCGGGTTCGAGGTGACCGCCGAGGTCACCCCGCACCACCTGCTGCTGACCGAGGACCTGGCCGCCTCCTACAACCCGGTCTACAAGGTGAACCCGCCGCTGCGGACCAAGGAGGACGTCGAGGCGGTCCGCGAGGGCCTGGCCGACGGCACCATCGACATCGTCGCCACCGACCACGCGCCGCACCCGGTCGAGGACAAGGACTGCGAGTGGAGCGCCGCGGCGTTCGGCATGCTCGGCCTGGAGACGGCGCTCGGCGTGGTCCAGCACGCGATGATCGACACCAAGCTGATGACCTGGGCCGACGTGGCCGACCGGATGAGCTACCGGCCGGCCGAGATCGGCCAGATCGCCGACCACGGCCGGCCGCTCGAGGCCGGGGCCGCCGCCAACCTGGTCCTGGTCGACCCGTCGGCCGAGCGGACCGTCGTACCGGGGGAGTCCGCGTCGCTGTCGCGGAACACGCCGTTCGACGGGATGACGCTGCCGGGCAAGGTGGTGGCGACCTTCCTGCGCGGCACGCCGACGGTGCGGGACGGGAAGCTCGCCCGGTGAAGGCCTTCCTGGGCGTTCTCGGCACGCTGCTGGTGATCGCGGCGGGCTACTGGGCCATGTACCGGGGCTGGCGGAACCGCCAGGCCCGGCAGGTCGACCTGGCGCCGCTGCCCGAGGCGCCGGCCGACGACCGGACCAAAGGGGTGGAAGGCGTGTACGTCGCCACCACCTCGGCCGGCGACTGGATGGACCGGATCGCCGTGCACGAACTGGGCGTCCGCAGCACCGCGGACCTGGCCGTCAGTGAGGCCGGCCTGATCTTCCATCGGCAGGGCGCGGCGGATGTCTTCATCCCCGTGGACCACCTGACCGGCGTCCGGACCGACCGCGGGATCGCCGGCAAGGTGACCGCGGAGAAGTCCGGCCTGGTGGTGGTCACCTGGAACCACGACGGCCGCGCGCTCGACACCGGGTTCCGGCCCCGCCGCAAGGCCGACACCGCCCCCCTGACCGAATCCATCTCGACCCTGATCGGAGCCGAGCAGACATGAGCCAGCCTGCCCATCATCCAGCACTGCTGGTCCTGGAGGACGGCCGCAGCTTCGCGGGGACGTCGTACGGGGCGACCGGCGAGACCTTCGGCGAGGCGGTGTTCTCGACCGGGATGACCGGCTACCAGGAGACGCTGACCGACCCGTCGTACCACCGGCAGATCGTCACCCAGACCGCGCCGCACATCGGCAACACCGGAATCAACGACGAGGACGACGAGTCGCAGAAGATCTGGGTCGCCGGGTACGTCGTCCGCGACCCGGCCCGGGTGCCGTCGAACTGGCGGGCCACCCGCTCGCTGGACGACCAGCTGAAGTCCCAGGGCATCGTCGGGATCTCCGGCATCGACACCCGGGCGCTGACCCGGCACCTGCGCGAGCGCGGCGCGATGCGGGCCGGGATCTCGACCGAGATCCTCGACCCGGAGACGCTGCTGGACAAGGTGCTGCGGCAGCCCCCGATGGTCGGCGCCGACCTCGCCACCGAGGTGACCACCGACGAGTCGTACGTCGTCCCCGCGGAAGGCGAGAAGCGGTTCACCGTCGTCGCGCTCGACCTCGGGATCAAGTCGATGACACCGAAGCGGATGGCCGAGCGCGGCATCGAGGTGCACGTGCTGCCGGCCACCGCGACGCTGGACGAGATCCTCGCCCGCAACCCGGACGGCGTCTTCATGAGCAACGGACCCGGCGACCCGGAGACCACCGACCACCCGACCGAGCTGCTGAAGGCGCTGCTCGAGCAGAACACGCCGTACTTCGGGATCTGCTTCGGCAACCAGGTGTTCGGCCGGGCCCTCGGACTCGGCACGTTCAAGCTGAAGTACGGGCACCGCGGCATCAACCAGCCGGTGCTCGACCGGGCCACCGGCAAGGTCGAGATCACCGCGCAGAACCACGGCTTCGCTGTCGACGCGCCGATCGAGGAGACCGTCGAGACGCCGTACGGCACCGCCGAGGTCAGTCATGTGTCCCTGAACGACAACGTGGTCGAAGGACTCCGCCTGACCGGGAAGGACGGCCGCGTGCTGGCCTTCTCGGTCCAGTACCACCCGGAGGCAGCCGCGGGTCCGCACGACTCCGCGTACCTGTTCGACCGGTTCGTCGAGCTGATGGAGGGACGGGCCTGATGCCACGTCGCACAGACATCGAGTCGATCCTGGTGATCGGGTCCGGCCCGATCGTGATCGGCCAGGCCTGCGAGTTCGACTACTCGGGCACCCAGGCCTGCCGGGTGCTCAAGGAGGAGGGTTTCCGGGTCGTCCTGGTGAACTCGAACCCGGCCACGATCATGACCGACCCGGAGTTCGCCGACGCCACCTACGTCGAGCCGATCACCCCGGAGTACGTCGAGAAGGTGATCGAGAAGGAGCGGCCGAACGCGCTGCTGGCCACCCTCGGCGGCCAGACCGCGCTGAACGCGGCGATCGCCCTGCACGACAACGGCGTCCTCGAGAAGTACGGCGTCGAGCTGATCGGCGCGTCGGTCGACGCGATCCAGCGCGGTGAGAACCGGGAGTCGTTCAAGCAGATCGTCGAGAAGCTCGGGGCCGAGGTGGCCCGGTCGCGGATCTGCCACACCATCGACGACGTGCTCGGCGCGGCCGGCGAGCTCGGCTACCCGCTGGTGGTGCGGCCGTCGTTCACGATGGGCGGCGTCGGCTCCGGAATGGCCTACGACGAGGCGGACCTGCGCCGGATCGCCGGCGCCGGCCTGCACGCCAGCCCGACCACCGAGGTGCTGATCGAGGAGTCGATCCTCGGCTGGAAGGAGTACGAGCTGGAGGTGATGCGCGACAAGGCCGACAACGTCGTGATCATCTGCTCGATCGAGAACGTCGACCCGATGGGCGTGCACACCGGCGACTCGGTCACCGTCGCCCCGGCGATGACGCTGACCGACCGCGAGTACCAGGTGATGCGGGACCTGGCCATCGGCATCATCCGCGAGGTCGGCGTCGACACCGGCGGCTGCAACATCCAGTTCGCGGTGAACCCGGCCGACGGCCGGCTGATCGTGATCGAGATGAACCCCCGGGTGTCCCGCTCGTCCGCGCTGGCGTCGAAGGCGACCGGCTTCCCGATCGCCAAGATCGCCGCCAAGGTCGCGATCGGCTACACCCTGGACGAGATCCCGAACGACATCACCCGGCAGACCCCGGCCAGCTTCGAGCCGACGCTGGACTACGTGGTGGTGAAGGTGCCGCGGTTCGCGTTCGAGAAGTTCCCTGCCGCCGACGCCACGCTGACCACGCACATGAAGAGCGTCGGCGAGGCGATGGCGATCGGCCGGAACTACACCGAGGCGCTGCAGAAGGCGCTGCGCTCGCTGGAGAAGCCGGAGGCCCGGTTCTCCTGGGCCGGCTCGCCGGCCACCGAGCTGGAGCCGTTGCTCGAGGAGATCAGGACGCCGCACGACGGCCGGCTGCGGACGATCATGGACGCGATCCGGGCCGGCGCGACGCCGGAGCAGATCTTCGACAACACCAAGATCGACCCGTGGTTCGTCGACCAGCTCTACCTGATCCACGAGACCGCGCTGCAGGTCGCGGCCGCGCCTCGCCTCACCCCCGAGGTGCTGCGACTGGCCAAGCGGCACGGGTTCTCGGACCTGCAGCTGGCCGAGATCCGCGGGCTGACCGAGGACGTCGTCCGGGGAGTCCGGCAGGCGCTCGGGATCCGGCCGGTCTACAAGACGGTCGACACCTGCGCGGCCGAGTTCAAGGCCGAGACGCCGTACCACTACTCGTCGTACGACGAGGAGACCGAGGTCGCGCCGCGGGAGACCCCGGCCGTGCTGATCCTCGGCTCCGGGCCGAACCGGATCGGGCAGGGGATCGAGTTCGACTACTCCTGCGTGCACGCGTCGATGGCGCTGCGCGAGGCCGGCTACTGCACGGTGATGGTGAACTGCAACCCGGAGACGGTCTCGACCGACTACGACACCTCCGACCGGCTGTACTTCGAGCCGCTCACCTGTGAGGACGTGCTCGAGATCGTGCACGCCGAGCTGCAGGCCGGCCCGGTCGCCGGAGTGATCGTGCAGCTCGGCGGCCAGACGCCGTTGGGCCTGGCGCAGCGGCTCGCCGACGCCGGCGTGCCGATCGTCGGGACGTCGCCCGAGGCCATCCACCTGGCCGAGGAGCGGGGCGCGTTCGGCAAGGTGCTCGCGGACGCGTCGCTGCCGGCGCCGAAGCACGGTACGGCGATGTCGGCCGACGAGGCGCACGGGGTGGCCCTGGAGATCGGCTTCCCGGTGCTGGTCCGGCCGTCCTACGTGCTCGGCGGGCGCGGCATGGAGATCGTCTACAGCACGGCCGAGCTCACCGCCGCGCTGGAGCGGCTGAGCGGCGGGTTCGGGTCCTGGGAGCACCCGGTGCTGATCGACCGGTTCCTGGACGACGCGGTCGAGATCGACGTCGACGGGCTGTTCGACGGCGACGAGCTCTTCCTCGGCGGCGTGATGGAGCACATCGAGGAAGCCGGTGTGCACTCCGGCGACTCGTCCTGCGCGCTGCCGCCGATCACGCTCGGCAACGCGGACATCGAGAAGATCCGCCGGTCGACCGAGGCGATCGCTCGCGGCGTCGGCGTACGCGGCCTGCTGAACGTGCAGTACGCGCTCGCCGGTGACGTGCTCTACGTGCTGGAGGCGAACCCGCGCGCGTCCCGGACGGTGCCGTTCGTGTCGAAGGCGACCGCGACGCCGCTGGCGAAGGCGGCGGCCCGGGTGATGCTGGGTTCGACGATCGCCGAGCTGCGGGCCGAGGGCATGCTTCCGGCCGAGGGCGACGGCGGCACGCTGCCGACCTCGACACCGATCGCGGTGAAGGAGGCCGTGATGCCGTTCAACCGGTTCCGGACCGTCGACGGCCGGTCGGTGGACACCGTGCTCGGGCCGGAGATGCGCTCGACCGGCGAGGTGATGGGCGTCGACGACACCTTCGGCACGGCGTTCGCCAAGTCGCAGGCGGCGGCGTCGCAGCCGCTGCCCGGCTCCGGCAAGGTGTTCGTGTCGGTGGCGAACCGGGACAAGCGGCACATGATCTTCCCGGTGAAGCGGCTGGCCGACCTGGGCTTCCAGATCTACGCGACCGAAGGTACGGCGGACGTGCTGCGGCGCAACGGGGTCGAGGCGGTCACGGTCCGCAAGAGCAGCCAGGGACCGGGCCCGAACGGCGAGCCGACGATCGTGCAGATGGTCCAGGACGGTGAGCTCCAGCTGATCGTCAACACCCCGATCGGCATCACCCAGGGCGGTTCGCCGCGACTGGACGGGTACGAGATCCGGACCGCGGCGGTGGCGCGCAACATCCCGTGCATCACCACGGTGCAGGGCCTGGCGGCCGCCGTACAGGGCATCGAGGCGCAGCAGGCCGGGGACATCGGCGTCCGGTCGCTGCAGGACTGGGTGTCGAGGATCCGGGGTGTATAGGCGGGTCGTCCGGCCGGTCCTGTACCGGCTGGGCAAGGGCGACGCGGAGGTCGCGCACGAGCAGACGCTCAGCGCCCTCCGCCTGCTCGGCCGGGTCCCAGGGCTGGCCGGTGGACTCGCCCGGCTGCGGACCGGCTCGGAGCGCACTGTCTTCGGCGTGCGCTTCCCCTCGCCGGTCGGACTTGCCGCGGGCATGGACAAGAACGGGATCGCGCTGCGGTCCTGGCGAGCACTCGGCTTCGGGTTCGTGGAAGTGGGCACGGTCACCGCCCACCCGCAACCCGGGAACGAGAAGCCCCGGCTCTTCCGGTTGGTCGAGCACGAGGCGGTCATCAACCGGATGGGGTTCAACAACCTGGGCTCAGCCGCGCTGGCCGCGCGGCTGGAGGCCTACGGCCCGCTCGGTTATCCACTGGGAATCTCGATCGGCAAGTCGAAGGTCACGCCGATCGAGAAGGCGGTCGAGGACTACGTGACCTCGCTGCGCCGCCTGTACCGGTACGGCGACTACTTCGCGGTCAACGTGTCGTCGCCGAACACGCCCGGGCTGCGCTCGCTCCAGGACGCCGGCCACCTCCGGGAGCTGCTGACCGCGCTTCACGACGAAGCTGCTTCGCTGAGTGTCGGCGGCCTGGCCGGCAAGCCGATCCTGGTGAAGATCGCGCCGGACCTGACCTCGTCGGCGATCGACGAACTGCTCGGCGTCTGCACCGACGTCGGGATCGCCGGGATCATCGCCACCAACACGACCATCGGCCGGCCGGGCGTCGAGTCGCATCCGCTGTCCGCCGAGACCGGCGGGCTGTCCGGGCGGCCGCTGACCGAGATGGCGGCCAAGACAGTCGCCCACATCCACGCGGAGACCGGGGGAGCGCTGCCGATCATCGGGGTCGGCGGCATCCTCGAGCCGGCCGACGCGGTGCGGCTCGTCGACGCCGGCGCCAGCCTGGTCCAGCTCTACACCGGCCTCATCTACCGCGGGCCCGGCCTGGTCCGCCGCATCAACAGGAGCTTGCCATGAGCAATGAACCTTTCGGCGCCCGGCTGCGGTCCGCGATGGACACGCGCGGGCCGTTGTGCGTCGGGATCGACCCGCACGCGCACCTGCTGGACGCCTGGGGCCTGCCGGACACCCCGGAGGGCCTGGCGTCGTTCACGTACGGCGTGGTGGACGCGCTGGCCGACCGGGTCGCGGTGTTCAAGCCGCAGTCGGCGTTCTTCGAGCGGTTCGGGTCCGCGGGGATCGCGGTCCTCGAGCAGGCGACCACCCGGCTGCGCGACGCGGGCGCGTTGGTGATCATCGACGCCAAGCGCGGTGACATCGGGTCGACGATGGCCGGCTACGCGTCGGCGTACCTGGCGGAAAAGGGGCCGCTGGCGTGTGACGCGCTGACGGTCAGCCCGTACCTCGGGTTCGGGTCGTTGCAGCCGGCCATCGACGAGGCGCGTGCGGCCGGCGCGGGGCTGTTCGTGCTCGCGCTCACGTCGAACCCGGAGGGCCCGCAGTTCCAGACCGCGCGCACCGTCGCCGGCCCGACCGTGGCGGGCGCCGTGCTCGACGGCCTGCGGGAGCTGAACGCCGACGCCGACGGTCTCGGGTCCTTCGGCGCCGTGGTCGGCGCGACCATCGCCTCGACCGACGAGAACCTCGACATCAACGGTCCGCTGCTCGCTCCCGGGCTCGGCGCCCAGGGCGGCACCGCCGAAGGGCTGGTCGCGGTGTTCGGGTCGGCGGTGCGGAACGTCGTACCGGCGAGCTCGCGGGAGATCCTCGGGGCCGGACCGTCGGCGGGCGCCTTGCAGGCCGCGGCCGATCGCGCAGTCGACGCGTACCGGGCAGTCCTGGGGTACTGAGCGCCGTACCGTTCTCGGTATGAGTGCTTTCGTGCCCGGCCTGGAGCTGAGCCGGCGGTTCTACACCGAGGCGGTCGCATCCGCGATCGCGGCGTCGTGCCCGGCGCTGCCCTACGCCGCCGCGGTGCTCGGCCGGGGCTCGGAGGTGCTCGGGTTCGACGACGAGATGTCGGGCGACCACAACTGGGAGCCGCGCGTCGAGCTGTTCCTGCGCAAGGAGGACCGGACCCGGCACGGCGCCGCGCTCGACGAGGTGCTGCGCCGGGACGTGCCCGCGGAGTTCGCGGACCGGGCGACGCAGTTCGCGGTGCACACCGTCCGCGGCTACTTCCTGGAGCAGTTGGACTTCGACGTGGAGAGCGAGATCGCGCCGCGGGACTGGTTCACGTTCCCAGAGCAGCATCTGCGGATGCTGACCGCCGGCGAGGTCTTCCACGACGAGGTCGGCCTGCAGGAGGTCCGCGACCGGCTCGCCTACTACCCGCGCGACGTCTGGCTCTACCTGCAGATCGCGGCCTGGTGGCGGGTGCATCCGGAGGTCAACCTGGCCGGCCGCGCCGGGTTCGTGGGGGACGAGCTCGGGTCAGCGTTGATGGGGGCACAGCTCGTGCAAGACCTGATGCGGCTGTGCTTCCTGATCGAGCGGCAGTACGCGCCGTACTCGAAATGGTTCGGTACGGCGTTCTCGCGGCTGGCCTGCGCGGACGAGCTGGCGCCGTTGTTCGGGAAGGTGCTGCGGACCGAGTCGTGGCAGCAGCGCGAGGAAGCGTTGATGGCGGCGTACTCGGGCGTGGCCGAGCTGCACAACCGGCGGGAGATCACCGCGCCCGTGACGACCGGGATCGAGCACCTGTGGGACCGGCCGTTCAAGGTGGTCTGGGGCGACTTCCCGGGTGCGCTGCTGGCCGAGATCAAGGACCCGGAGGTACGGCGGATCGCGGAACGCTGGCCGGTCGGCGGCATCGACCAGGTCCGGAACGTGCTCTGGGCGGCCCGCGACCGCCGCCGCGTGGTGGCGCTGTTCGACTAGCCGTCCTGGTACAGGCTGGTGATCAGGGCGACCGCGGCCTGAGTTGCCGGGTGCGGGTCCTCGCGGTGCCAGATGAGGTGGACGTCGACCGGCGGCGCGTCGCGGACCGGGCGGTAGACGACACCGTCGCGGCGATACTGCGTGACGGTCGCCTGCGGTGTCAGGCCGACGTACCGTCCGGCGGCGATCGCGGCCAGCCAGTCGTCGACGTCGTGGGTGTACTCGAACTCCGGCCGGGACCCTTCCGGCCAAAGGTCCGCGGTGGTGCTTCCGGTACGGCGATCGATCGCAAGCCGGCGGTCGCGGAGCTGGTCCAGCGTCAGGGTGCGCTTCTTCGCCAACGGGTCGTCGGCCGCCAGAGCGCAGTACCTGCGTTCACTCGCGACCGTCGTGTGCGCGAAGCGCTTCAGGTCGACGTGCGACCGCACGATGGCCAAGTCGCAGAGCCCTTCGGCCAGGCCACCAGTGGCAGTGTTGGTACGCACGAGCTGTAGCTCGACGTCGGGGTGCTCGGCCGCCCAGCGCTTCTGGAACTCGGCCGTGTGCCGCCCGACCGCCGACCACGCATGACCGACCCGCAGCCGGGTGTGGCCGGTCGTTGCCTCCCGCACCAACTCGTCCACCTCGGCCAGCACCTGCCGCGCCCGGGCCAGCACCTGGATGCCGGCAGTCGTCGGGGTGATCGTCCGGCTGGTCCGGTGCAGCAGCCGCACGCCGAGCGCCTGCTCGAGGCTCAGCAGGTTCCGGGAGACCGCGGCCTGCGAGACCTTCAACTCGATCGCCGCATCGGTGAATGTCCCCGCGTCCACGATCGCGACCAGGCAGCGCAACTGCCGGAGCTCCAGATCCATGACTCCAGCGTATAGATGCGGCGGTTGGTGCATTTTGCCGCGACAGCCGCCGGAGCGACCCTCGGGGCATGCGCAAAGACCGGATGAGCGGTGTGGTGATGATGCTCGGCAGCGGGCTGTCGACCCAGGTCGGGGCGTCCGTGGGTGCGTTGGCGTTCCCGGTGCTCGGGCCGGTCGGGGTGGTGGCGGTTCGGCAGTGGATAGCCGGTGCCGTGCTGCTGGCGGTCGGGCGACCGCGGTTGCGTGCGATCACGGCCCGCCAGTGGCGGCTGGTGATCGGGCTGGCCGTGGTGTTCGCGGTGATGAACCTGTCGCTGTACACCGCGATCGACCGGATCGGGCTCGGACTGGCGGTGACGCTGGAGTTCCTGGGTCCGTTGGCCGTTGCGTTGCTCGGCTCCCGGCGGGTGCTCGATCTGCTGTGTGCGCTGGCCGTGGCGCCTGCCGTCGTACTGCTGACCCGCCCGCAGGCGACCACGGACTACCTGGGCATCGGGCTCGGACTGCTGGCGGCTGTGTGCTGGGCGTCGTACATCCTGCTGAACCGCCGCATGGGCCGGGAGTTCACCGGCGTGCAGGGCGTCGGCGCCGCGGCTTCGGTGTCCGGGCTGGCGTACGTGCCGGTC
The DNA here is from genome assembly GCF_053592935.1 of Kribbella sp. NPDC002412. Taxonomy (NCBI): domain Bacteria; kingdom Bacillati; phylum Actinomycetota; class Actinomycetes; order Propionibacteriales; family Kribbellaceae; genus Kribbella; species Kribbella sp. NPDC002412. Next base: position 33,421 of record NZ_JBSFBL010000040.1, on the reverse strand, counting down.
GGGATCTGGGCGCTCTGGCACCACCGGCCGACGCCGACGACGCTTGCGTACGCCGTCGCGGCCGGCCTGCTGTCGTCCGCCGTACCGTTCCTCGTCGACCTGCTCACGCTGCGGCGGGTGCCGGCGCAGTTCTTCGGCGTCTTCATGAGCGTGAACCCGGTGCTCGCCGCGCTGGTCGGGCTGGTGGTGCTCGACCAGCGCCTAGGCTCGCTCGACTGGCTGGCCATCGGGGTGATCGTGGCCGCCAACGCGGTGGCCTTGTCGGCCGGGCGACGCGGGACATCACAGCGCGGTTCCAGTCGATCGGTGCGACGTTCTTCACGGCGTGCCCTGCGGGCCGGTGACCCCGGGGTTCGGGAGGGTTGCGGAGCAAGAGGGAGAGCCGTTCTCCCCGCGGAACAGTTAGGATCGGAATGCGTAAGGTTGCGGCCCTCGCGGCGGTAGTGACAATGGGCGTCGGGACGTTGACGGCGTGCTCGGGCGGCGACTACTGCAGCGAGCTGCAGAACTATGCCGAGTCGGTGAAGGACCTCGACATCAAGGACTCCGCGGCGGTCGACAAGATGCTGTCCGAGGCCAAGAAGGTCTCGAAGTCGGCGCCGGACGACCTGAAGGACGACTGGAAGGTCGTCATCGACTACGCCGAGAAGGCGAAGGACGCCGACGGCGACACCGGGAAGCTGACCGAGCTGGCCAAGAGCGACGGCGAGAAGATCGGCCCGGCGTTCGACGCGATCACCAAGCAGGCCAAGGACACCTGCAAGGTCACCATCACCGAGTCCTGACCGACGGCGTCATGACGGGCCGGGTGCGCGCGCGGCGGCACCCGGCCGCCGCACGCCCGGCCACCGGATGGGTGCGGAAAGTATCCGTTTCGGATGGTTTGGTCACCAGCTGTAACGTCGGAGCCAGCACCCCCGAGGACCGACCTCCCGACCCCCGAGGATGAGAGCTGTGAAGCGCACAATCGCCGTCGCCGCGACGCTGATCGCCGGCACCGCCACCCTGACCGCGTGCACCGAGGAGCAGGCCTACTGCGTCGACCTCGCCGGGTACGCCGCGAACGCGGTCAACGTGGACCCGCAGAACCCGGCCGACTACACCAAGATCCTCGAGGACGCGAAGAAGCTGCAGGGCTCCGCGCCGGCCGACGTGAAGGACGACTGGGGCGTCGTGGTGGCGTTCGCCGAGAAGGCCAAGGCGGCGGGCACGGACCGTGTCGAGCTGGCTCGGCTGAGTCAGCAGACCGGCTCGGTGATGACGGCGTACAAGACGATCAGCACGCACGCCAAGGAGTCCTGCAAGGTCGACGTGCCGCAGCTGAACTGAGTCGGACTCCGGGACTGGAACGATCGATTCCTCCGAGTCGCCCGGTTGTGGGCGGCTCCTGCGCCGTGACCTGCCCGAACCCGTGTTAGGTTCCCTTGCGAAGCCACACAACGGGACAGGTGAAACGGTGCCACTTCCTTCTTTGACCCCGGAGCAGCGAGCGGCGGCTCTGGACAAGGCCGCGGCGGCGCGGCGTGAACGAGCCGAGATCAAGAACCGGATCCGGCATTCGGGAGCGTCTCCGACGGAGGTGCTCCACGAGGGACAGACCAACGACGTGATCGGCAAGATGCGGGTCAGTGCGCTGCTGCAGTGCATCCCCGGCGTCGGCAAGGTCCGCGCCCAGCAGATCATGGAGCGCGCGGGAATCTCGGAGACGCGGCGGGTGCGCGGCCTCGGCTCCAACCAGATCGCCGCCCTCGAACGCGAATTCGCCGAGTGAGCCAGACCAATACCCTGGCCGGCTCGTTGGACACTGGTGTGAAGATGACCACGCACAGGACGGACGACGCGACCATGGCTCCGCGGCAGACCTCGCCCCGCACGGCCCGGCTGACCGTGCTGGCCGGGCCGACCGCGGTCGGCAAGGGGACGGTGGCGGCGGAGATCCGGGAGCGGTTCCCGGAGATCTGGATCTCGGTCTCGGCGACGACCCGCAAGCCACGGCCGGGTGAGGTGCACGGGGTGCACTACCTGTTCGTGTCGGACGCCGAGTTCGACCGGATGATCGCCGACGGTGAGCTGCTCGAGTGGGCGGTGGTGCACAAGGCGGCCCGGTACGGGACGCCGAAGCGCCCGGTGCTGGACAAGCTCGCCGAGGGCCGCCCGGCGCTGCTGGAGATCGACCTGCAGGGCGCCCGCCAGGTCCGCGAGACGATGCCGGACGCCCAGTTCGTCTTCCTCGCCCCGCCGAGCTGGGACGAGCTGGTCCGCCGGCTGGTCGGCCGCGGCACCGAGACGGCCGAGGAGCGGGAGCGCCGGCTGGAGACCGCGACGCTGGAACTGGCCGCCGAGAAGGAGTTCGACGTGACGATCGTGAACGCCTCGGTTCGGGAGGCCGCCGATCAGTTGGTAAAGTTGATTCGATAACCCCTTCCATTCCTGGAAAGAGCTGAACTTGTCTGGCAACCAGCCCGTCGCCATCGGCATCACCTCCCCGCCGATCGACGACCTGCTCACCCACACCGACTCCAAGTACAAGCTGGTGCTGTACTCGGCCAAGCGGGCGCGGCAGATCAACGCCTACTACTCCCAGCTCGGCGAGGGCCTGCTGGAGTACGTCGGTCCGCTGGTCGAGACCCACGTCCAGGAGAAGCCGCTCTCGATCGCGATGCGCGAGATCAACGAGGGCGTGCTGACCTGCACCGACATCGACCCCGAGGCCGAGGCGGAAGCCGCCGCCGCGGAGAAGTCCGCGTAACGCACGTTCCATGACGACCGGGGAACGGGGTCTCTGATGTCCGCAACCGGTGACGAACAGACCCCTGGGACCACTCCGGCCTCAGGGGACTCTGTCGTTCCCGCGAAGCACCGGCCGAACGTGGTGCTCGGAGTCGGTGGCGGCATCGCGGCGTACAAGGTGTGTGACCTGCTCCGGCGGCTGACCGAGTCCGGGCACAGTGTGCGGGTGGTGCCGACCGCGGCCGCGCTGGAGTTCGTGGGTGCGGCGACCTGGGCGGCGCTGTCCGGCCAGCCGGTGACCGCGGACCCGTTCGACGACGTGCAGGAGGTTCCGCACGTCCGGATCGGCAAGGCCGCCGAGCTCGTCGTGGTCGCGCCGGCCACGGCCAACCTGATCGCCAAGGCCGCGCACGGCCTGGCCGACGACCTGCTCACGAACACGCTGCTGACGGCTCGCTGCCCGATCCTGTTCGCGGCCGCGATGCACACCGAGATGTGGGAGCACCCGGCCACCCAGGCCAACGTCGCCACCCTGCGGTCCCGCGGCATCACCGTGCTCGACCCCGCGGTCGGCCGGCTCACCGGCGCCGACACCGGTCGCGGCCGGCTGCCCGAGCCGTCCGAGATCTTCGCGATCAGCCAGCTGATGCTCGCCGACGAGGCCGCCCGGGCCGCCGGGCAGGCGGTGGCCGACCTGACCGGCAAGCACGTCCTGATCAGCGCCGGCGGCACTCGCGAGCACCTCGACCCGGTCCGCTACCTCGGCAACTCCTCATCGGGCAAGCAGGGGTACGCGCTGGCCCGGATCGCCGCTGCTCGCGGCGCCAAGGTGACCCTGGTCGCGGCCAACTCCGAGCTGCCCGACCCGGCCGGTGTCCAGGTCGTCCCGGTGACCAGTACCAGGGACCTGTACGACGAGATCACCGGCCGCGCGGGTGACGCGGACGCGATCGTGATGGCTGCGGCCCCGGCGGACTTCCGGCCGGCCGACGTCGCCGAGCACAAGATCAAGAAGACCGCCGACGGCGCGGTCCCGGCGGTCAGCCTGGTGCAGAACCCGGACATCCTGCAGACGATCTCGCACGACCGCCGCCGCGCCGGCCAGGTCATCGTCGGGTTCGCGGCCGAGACCGGCGACGCGGAGCACAGCGTGCTCGAGCTGGGCCGGGCCAAGCTGGAGCGCAAGGGCTGCGACCTGCTCGTGGTGAACGACGTGTCCGGCGGCAAGGTCTTCGGCAGCGACGTCAACGAGGCGGTCATCCTCGACACCGACGGCAACGCCCTCCCCGTCCCCTCCGGGTCGAAGGACGCGTTGGCCGGCGTCATCTGGAACCTGGTCGCCACCCACTGGCCCTAACAACCCCACCCCCGCCGCCCCCGGCCCCGCCAGCCCCCGCCCCCCGGCCCCCGCCCCCGCCCGCCCCGCCCACCGCGAGGGATGTCCCCTCACGTTGTGGGTTCTCCCTCCGTATACGAGGGGAGAACCCGGAACTCCGGGGGATATCCCCTCGAACGACGGAGGAGGGATGGGAGGCGTAAGAGGACAGGACCTGTCCGCTTCTGGGCTTAGCGTCAGGGGTATGGAGATCTCGTGGCGGGCGGTGGTGGGGCGGCGGATGCGGCGGCATCATCTGGCTGGTGAGCCGGCTGGGTCGGCGGCGGACGCCGTACGGGCTATGTGTGGGGCGCATGCGCAGGTGCTGTCGGCGGGGGAGGTGTCGGTAGCGGTCCGGCTCGATGGCGCGACGCGGGAGACGGTGCAGCAGGCGGACGGCTTGGTGAAGACGTTCGGGCCGCGGGGGACCGTGCACTTGCTGCCGCTGGACGACCTGCCGCTGTGGACGGGTGCGCTGTCCGCGCTGCCGGCTGGGACGCCGGTGCCGGAGTACATGCGGCTGACGCCCGAGCAGCGCGCCGAGATCATCGTCGCGATCGGTGACGCGCTGACCGACGACGACCTCACCGTCGACGAGCTGACAGTGGAAGTCGTACGGCGGACCGGAGACTGGGCCGGTGATCTCGTGATGCCCGCGTTCCAGACCTACTGGCCGCGCTGGCGTCAGGTGATCCCGGACGCCGCCAACGCAGGTGTCCTCTGCTACGGACCGAATCGCGGCCGGCTGACGACGTACTCGAACCCGCATCGCTTCAAGCCGTTCGAGCCGCTGCCTGGCGACAAGGCGTTCACCGAGCTCCTGCACCGCTACCTGTACTCCTACGGTCCCGCGACGCCGCAGCAGTTCGCTCGGTGGCTCAACACCAGCGTGGCCTTCGTGAAGCCGTACTTCGCCGACCTGCCGCAGGTGGAGCTCGCCGGCCAACCCGCCTGGCACGCGCCGGGCGACGGCGACTTCCCGGACGAACCGGTGCGCGGCGTCCGGCTGCTGCCGTACTTCGACGCGTACGGCGTCGGCAGCTACCCGAGGGAGCTGCTCTTCCCGGGTACGGCGTTCACGCGCGCGCTCGCTCGCGGTCAGGCCGGCAACTACCCGCTGCTCCTGGTCGACGGCGTCGTCGCCGGCGTCTGGCACCACAAGAAGTCCGGCCGGAAGGTGCACGTCACCGTCGAGTCGCTGATCTCGCTGAGCAGCACCCGGCGCCGCCTGCTGGACACCGAGGTGGACCGGCTGGCTGCCATGCTGGATTGCACACCATCACTCACCCTGGGCGACGTGACGGTTGGCCCGCACGCCTGAAATCGGTCCTCGTGTCCAGAATATGATCACCAATCTCGAATCCTGGATGAATTCGGAGCGTCACCGGGACGCCGGGGGAAACTGCTGGCATACTTCCCAGATGCATCGCCATCCGCCGGTGCATGGGGGGATCGTGCGGTTGTAGCTGCGGTTCGCGGTCACAGTCGCGCGGCACAAGAGGAATCCGAGGGAGAATTGTGGCGAGCCGCCTTTTCACGTCCGAGTCGGTGACCGAGGGTCACCCGGACAAGATCGCTGACCAGATCAGCGACTCCATCCTCGACGCGTTGCTGGCCGAGGACCCGAAGAGCCGCGTAGCGGTCGAGACCCTGGTCACCACGGGTCTGGTCGTGGTCGCGGGTGAGGTCACCACGTCCGCGTACGTCGACATCCCGGGGATCGTGCGGGCGCGCATCCTCGAGATCGGCTACGACTCCTCGCTGAAGGGGTTCGACGGCGCGTCCTGTGGTGTCACGGTGGCCATCGGCAGTCAGTCGGCGGACATCGCGCAGGGGGTCGACACGGCGTACGAGACGCGCGCGGACGCGTCCCAGGACGCTCTGGACCTGCAGGGGGCGGGGGACCAGGGCCTGATGTTCGGCTACGCGTCGAACGAGACGCCGGAGCTGATGCCGCTGCCGATCACCATCGCGCACCGGCTGTCGGCGCGGCTGTCCGAGGTCCGCAAGGACGGCACGATGGCCTACCTGCGCCCGGACGGCAAGACCCAGGTCACGGTCGAGTACGACGGTGACCGGGCGGTCCGGATCGACACCGTGGTGGTGTCCAGCCAGCACGCGGCCGACATCAGCCTGGACTCGATGCTGACCCCGGACATCAAGAAGCACGTGGTCGACCCGGTGCTCGAGCAGTTCGACATCGACTCGGCCGGCTACAAGCTGCTGGTGAACCCGACCGGGCGGTTCGAGATCGGCGGCCCGATGGGCGACGCCGGCCTGACCGGCCGGAAGATCATCATCGACACCTACGGCGGGATGGCCCGGCACGGCGGTGGCGCGTTCTCCGGCAAGGACCCGTCCAAGGTGGACCGGTCGGCGGCGTACGCGATGCGCTGGGTGGCCAAGAACATCGTCGCCGCGGGGCTGGCCGACCGGGTCGAGTGCCAGGTCGCGTACGCGATCGGCAAGGCCGCGCCGGTCGGCTTCTACGTCGACACCTTCGGCACCGAGAAGGTGCCGGTGGCCCAGATCAGCGACGCCGTCCGGGAGGTCTTCGACCTCCGGCCGGCCGCGATCATCCGGGACCTGGACCTGCTCCGCCCGATCTACGCCCAGACCGCGCGGAACGGCCACTTCGGCCGCACCGGCGAGGACTTCACCTGGGAGCGCACCGACCGGGTCGAGGAGCTCAAGGCCGCGATCAACAAGTAGCTCCGTTCTGCCTGCGACCCGGTTGTGGCAGTTGTCCACAGCCGGGTCGCGGCATCCCACGCACTGTCGTCCCGGCCGACTAGAGTTTTACAGTGACATCGAACGGAGACTCCCCGGAGCAGTTGACGCTGCTGCGGGACACCGTTCGCAAGTCCCGGACCAAGGAACGGGCCGGGATCACGTCGTCGTTGCCGGTGGCCCGGATCGCGGTCGACGTCTCGCTGCCGCACCTGGACCGGCCGTTCGACTACCTCGTGCCCGACGACCTGGCCGAGGCCGCGCAGCCGGGCGCCCGGGTGAAGGTTCGCTTCGCCGGCAAGGACCTGGACGGGTTCGTGCTGGAGCGGCTCGAGTCCTCCGACCACGACGGCAAGCTGGCCCGGATCCGCAAGGTCGTCTCGCCGGAGCAGGTGCTGACCCCGGAGATCGCCGACCTCTGCCGCGCGGTCGCGGATCGGTACGCCGGGGTATTCGCGGATGTGACCCGCCTGGCCGTCCCACCCCGGCACGCGAAGGTCGAAGGCGAGCCGCTGCGCTGCAACCAGCCGGCGATTCCGCCGGTGTCCACCTCCCGCTCCGAGTGGTCGCCGTACCCTGCTGGTTTCCTCGACGCGGTGGCCCGCTCGGAGGCGCCGCGCGCGATCTGGACCGCCGTAGCGGGAGCTGACTGGGCGCTGGCGTTCGCGCAGGCCGCGGCGGTGTGTGCGGCGTCGGGGCGTGGTGCGCTGCTACTGGTGCCGGATGCCCGGGATCTCGAGCGGCTGGCAACGGCGTGTACGGCGGTTCTCGGCGAGAGCGGGTTCGTCACGTTGTCGGCGGATCTCGGGCCGACGGCTCGCTACCGGGCGTTCCTCGCGACGCTGCGGGGGTGTGCGCGGGTGGTGATCGGGACGCGGGCGGCCGCGTTCGCGCCGGTGGCGAATCTCGGCCTGGTCGCGTTGTGGGACGACGGCGACGACTCGTACGCCGAGCCGCGCGCGCCGTACCCGCATGCCCGGGAAGTCCTGCTGCTGCGGGCGTACCGGCAGCAGTGCGCCGCGCTGCTCGGTGGGTTCGCGCGGTCGGTCGAGACGGCGGCGTTGCTGGAGTCCGGGTTCGCGGCCGAGCTGATCGCGGACCGGAAGGTGATCCGGGCCACTGCTCCCGCGGTGCACATCGCGGGGGAGTCCGACATCGATCTCGCCCGTGATCCGAGGGCTCGCGCGGCGCGGTTGCCGCACCGAGCGTTCGAGATCGCGCGGGAGGGGTTGCGGTCCGGGCCGGTGCTGGTCCAGGTGCCGCGGGCGGGGTACCTGCCGAGCCTGGTGTGCCAGACCTGCCGGGCCCCATCGCGCTGTACGACGTGTGGCGGGACCCTGCGCCGTACTGGCGGATCCGGTCCGGCGAGTTGCAGCGTGTGCGGCCGGCCGGCGGCCGACCACCGGTGCCCGGAGTGCGGCGACACCCGGATGCGCGCGGCCGTTGTCGGCGCTCGTCGTACGGCGGAGGAGCTGGGCCGGGCGTTTCCCGGACTGGTTGTGCGTACGTCGGGTGGCGACAACATGCTCGACGTCGTACCGGGCGAGCCGGCGTTGATCGTCAGCACACCGGGGGCCGAGCCGGTCGCGGAAGGCGGGTACAGCGCGGCGTTGCTGCTGGACACCTGGCTGATGCTGGCGCGTCCGGATCTGCGGGCGCCGGAGGAGGCTGTGCGCCGGTGGTTCAACGCGGCGGCGCTGGTCCGGCACAGCGGGACGGTCATTCTGGTGGGCGAGCCGTCCGCGTTGCCGTTGCAGGCGGTGGTGCGGTGGAGCCCGGAGGGGTTCGCGGCCCGGGAGGTGGAGGAGCGTCGCGCGGCCCGGCTGGCGCCGGCGGCGAAGCTGGCCGAGCTGACCGGACCTTCGGAGGCGGTGACCGATCTCATCGGCCGGCTCCGGCAGTTGCTTCCGGCAACTGCGGGCCTCGAGGTGCTGGGGCCGGTGGACGTCGACGACGAGACGGTCCGGGCCGTTGTCCGCACGCCGCGAGCGGCGGGGTCGGCGCTTGCTCGTGCTTTGAAGGAAGCGCAGTCTGCGCGCACCACGAAGAAGAGTCCGGGGTCAGTGCGGGTCCAGGTCGATCCACCGAGCTTTGGCTAGGCGGTCGAGGCCAGGGGAGTCGCTGCGGTGAGCAGCTGGGTGCCGAGTGCGGTGCGGTGGTAGAGGACGGTGCGGCCGTCGCGTCGGGAGTCGACCAGGCCGGCGCTGCGCAGGATGCTGAGGTGCACGCTCAGCGTCGGAGCCGACACCCCGAGCTGGTGGGCCAGGTGCGTGGTCGACATCGGCAGGTCGAGGTGGCTGACGATCGCCGCGCGGGTCCGGCCGACCAGATCCGCGAGCGGTGAGTCGGTGGTGTCCTGCCGGTCCTCCCACAGCCGTCCGAGGCCGCGCGGCGGGTAGGTGATCGTCGGCACATGCGGCGCCGCGGTCACCGACAGGCCGGCCGGCCAGCTGAACACGCTCGGCACCAGCAGCACGCCTTGACCGGCCATCGGCTCGCCGTCACAGGCGAACGGCCGGTCGATCTCGATCCGGCTGACGGTGAACCGGATCGACGGGTGCAGGTTGCGGAACAGCCGCTCGATCCCGCCGGCGGCCAGCTCGTCCAGCCGGAAGGCCAGATCCTCCTGCAGCAGCGACCGCATCCGCCGCCAGTCCGGCTCGATCGCCCGCCGCCAGTAGCTCTCCAGCGCCGCCGTGATCAGGTCGAGCGCCTTGGCCGGCCGAGCGATCAGGTCGGGCAGCAGCGGGTGCGGCGTCTCCTGGTGCAGCTTGCCGATCTCGCCGGCGACCAGGTGGTGCGGGGTGGCGGCGATCGCGGCCAGGCCGGACTCCAGGCTGGTGGTCCGGCGCGGCGGCGCCGGCGTGATGAAGTCCGGGATGTAGCCGACCGGCGGAATGAGGGCCTTGAGCAACGTCAGGTCCGGTCCGTCGATGATCGGCCGGACCTTCTGCAACCACGGCCCGTGCACGCTGCGCGCCGGATTGTTGCTCAGCGCCCGCACGCTGGTGACCGCCTCCCAGACCGGCGACAGCGCGAACCGGATCCGGCCCACATCCTCGGCGTTCAACCTGATCGTGATCACGTCGCCAGCCTAACGGATTAGTCCTGGGACTAATCGTCGACAGCGTCCCCGGCCGGCCTTCAGAGTTGTCGTCATGAGTGCAATCGCCGCTGTCGACACGCCTGCTCCTGCGCTGCCGCGGGCATTCTGGGCGCTCTGGGTCTGCCAGCTGGTCAACCGGCTCGGCAGCTTCGTCCAGCCGTTCCTCGTCCTCTACCTGACCCAGGACCGCCTCCTGTCGGCGGGTACGGCGGGCGCCGTGGCGGCCGCGGTCGGCGCCGGCTCGGTGGTGTCGCAGCTCGTCGGTGGCTGGCTGGCCGACCGCGTCGGCCGCCGGGTCACCATGCTGGCGTGCTTCTTCGGGACCGCTGCCGCGCTCATCCTGCTGGGGTCGGCCCGGTCGATGGTGATGATCTGGGTGGCCGCGTTCGTGGTCGGCCTGCTCGGTGACCTGTTCCGCCCGGCCGTCCAGGCGACGGTGGCCGACCTGCTCCAGCCGGGCGAGCGGGTCCGCGCGTACGGCCTGCTGTTCTGGGCGATCAACCTGGGCTTCTCGGTCTCGACCGTGAGCGCCGGTGTGCTCGCGTCGATCGGCTACGGCCTGCTCTTCTGGCTGAACGCCGCGACGTCGGTGATCGCCGGTCTGGTGATCTGGACGATGGTCCCGGAGACCCGCCCGGCCTTGGACGAGGGCACGTCGCGCCGACCGCTGCTGCCGGCGGCACTCCGGGACACCGTGTTCCTGCTGATGATCCTGCTCCAGATCGGCTACGCGACCATCTACTTCCAGGGGTACTCGACGCTGCCGCTGGCGATGGCGGACGACGGCCTGCCGTCCTCGACGTACGGGCTGGTGATCGCGCTGAACGGCGTGGTGATCGTGCTGGTCCAGCCGTTCCTCGGCAAGCGGCTGGCGAAGTTCGACCGGCCGAAGCTGCTCGCCGCGTCCATGCTGGTCGTCGGGCTCGGCTTCGGGCTCGGCGCGGTCGTGCACGACTGGTGGGGCTACGGGTTGTCGGTCGTGGTGTGGACGATCGGCGAGATCGGGTTCGCGGCGGTGATCGGCGCGGTGTTCGCCGACCTCGCTCCAGTCGACCTGCGCGGCGGGTACATGGGCATGTCCGGGATGGCGTTCGGTGTCGGCACGGTGGTCGGGCCGCTGGCCGGGACCAACGCGCTGGAGTACTTCGGTCCGACCGTCACTTGGCTCGGATGTGCGCTGCTGGGCGTGTTGCTCTTCATCGGGCAGTTCGCGTTGGCTCCGGCGCTGCACGCTCGAGCCGCCGCGAACGCGGCGACCGCATGAGGTGAGCAGTCGCGATCGTTCGCATAGGGTTGCGGGGATGACGGAGCGGACGATCGACGTGGTGGTGTTCGACATCGGCGGGGTGCTGCTGGACTGGAACCCGGACTATCTGTACGCCGGCCTGATCCCGGACGAGCAGCAGCGGAACTGGTTCCTGACCGAGGTGACGACCCGGGAGTGGAACCAGAAGCAGGACGCCGGCCGGCCGTGGGAGGAGGCGGTCGCCGAGCTGACCGCGCTGCACCCCGAGCACGCCGAGTGGATCGAGGCGTACGACACCGGTTGGCTGCAGATGGTCAAGGGGCTGTTCGAGGACACCGTCGAGCTGGTCATCGAGCTCCGGGAGTTGGGCATCCCGAACTACGCGCTGACCAACTTCTCCGCGGAGAAGTGGGAGATCGCCAAGGAGACGTTCCCGGTCCTGACCGGCTTCGACGGTGAGGTGGTGTCCGGCGTCGAGCAGACCGTGAAGCCGGACGAGAAGATCTACCGGATCCTGCTGGAGCGGTTCGGCCTCGACGCGGCCCGCACCTTCTACACCGACGACGTGCAGTACAACGTCGACGGCGCCCGCGCGGTCGGCCTCGACGCCGAGCTGTTCACCGGCGCCGCACAGCTTCGAGAGCAGTTGTTCGCGCGCGGGCTGCCGCTCAGGTAGCCGGCGCGGAGAAGGCCTCGGTGTACGACGGGGTCGTCGCGAGCTGGGCGGCCTCGACGTACACGATGTCGTCCTGGCAGGTCAGCGGAGTCAGCGCGGTGCCGGGCTCGCCGGTGTAGATCCGCTGCGGCTGCGGCAATCCGGGGCGCCAGCGGTTGATCTGGTACGCCTCGTTGCCGCCGTCGACGGTCCTGGTCTCCCAGAAGATCCAGTGGCCGCAGGCAATGATCGTGTCGGTGACGATCACGCCGAGCGCCCGGGTGGGGGAGTCGGCGGACTCCCGGACGTACGCCTTGCTCTGGTACTGGTCCGGGTCGGCGGCCGCCACCTCGGACCAGACCGTCGCGCCGCCCAGCGAGGCGCCGCTCCACTGCAGGCAACTGGTTGCCGCCGGCACCGGACGGGCCGCGCCGCCGGCCAGCGCCGCCACCAGGATGCGCTTGCAGCGGCGACTGGTCTCCGGCGCGGCGATCTCGCTGTAGGTCACCGTGTCGGCCGAGACCACCGGATCCGCGACGTACCCCGGAGCCGCGACGCAGCCGACGGTGCGTGATGCCAGGGTCGCGAGGTCCGCGACGATCAGGCAGGACCGGTTCTTCGCGTCGGTGGAGCTGTAGGCGAAGGTGCCGCCGTACGCGCCGATCTCCGGCTCGGAGACCTGGGGGAGCCGGCCGAGGCCGGCCGGGCGTCCGGTGGTCAGGTCGTAGCGGAAGACCTTGATCTCGGGATTCGGTCCGTCCGATCGGATGTCCTCGACCAGGGCCCAGCGGTCGTCGATCACGACCGGCGACTGCGCGACGAAACCGGCCGCCGGGACGTGCCGGACGACGACCTTCTTGCTGGCCCGGTCCGTGACGGTGGTGATGCCGGCTTCGTCGCTGCCGCGGGTGACGACGTACTTGCGCTGCTGGGTGACCAGGTGCAGGCCGTTGACCGGTTGCCGCAGCACCTTCGTCCACTTCGGCGGGCTGGTGTCCACCGACGGTGTCGGTGTCTGTGTCGGTGGCTGCGTCTGTGTCTGGGTCGGTGTCTGGGTCGGTGTCTCGCTGGGGCTGGTCGACGGGCTGCTTTCGGGGTTGGTGGAGCAGCCCGCGGCGAGCAGGACGACGGTGAGGACCACCAGGGGTGTACGGCGCATCCGGTCAGAGGCCGATGTTCTGGAAGGAGTTGGCCAGGGTCGCGTTGAAGAGCGCGGTCGCCGGGATGTTCTTCGGGCCGTCGGTGACGTTGCCGCGGCTGTTGAAACGGCGCTCGTTGAACACCTCGAAGATCGCGATCGTGCCCTTCGCCGTGTCGTAGCCGCGGCCCACCTGGTAGTGCCCGCTGTGGTTGAACGCCAGGTACGGGAAGTAGCGCTTGAGCAGCTGGGTGTGCTCGATGATCGGCGCCGGCTGGCCGTCGCCGAGGTGGTTCTGGTGCACGGTGAAGAACTTCTGCGCGTTCCAATGCCCGACGCTCTGCACGATGTAGGTGCCGGCCGCGAGGTCCCAGTTCGTCTTCAGGTTGGTCTGCTTGACCATCGCGGTGATCGCGGTGCCGGACGACGTGGTGCCGAGGTCCTTGGCCCAGGACGCCTGGGTGTCGCGCTGGTTGTCGTCGGCCCAGTCGATCGACTGGAAAGTCGCCGGACCGCACCAGTACCCCTTCTCCTGCGAGGTCTGGAACCCTTTCATGATGTACGACGACCCCGGCAACTTCACCGGCGCCGGACTCGGCACCGGCGTAGGCGTCCCCGTGGAAGGCGCCGTCCGGGTGGGCGAGGGTGTCGGCGCCGGCGTGGTCGGAGCCGCGGTCGGCGTCACCGCCTCACCGGTTCTGGTGTCCGCGTCCTTGCCGAGGAGCCGCAAGGCGTGAGCCTTGTCCCGGCCGTCCCACGCGGCTTGCATCTCGTCCAACTCGGCGTTCACCCGGACGCTCTTCGTCATCGACGCCCGCTCCGCCACGAAGGCCTGCGGGGTGAGATCACCCGTGGGGATGTCCTCCTCGACCCCGACCTCTCCGTCGGCGAGCACGCTGGGCGCTGCCAGCAGTTCCTGCACCTGCGCCCCGCTCGGCACCTGGTCCACGAAGCCCAGCCCCAGGCAGTAGTTCTCCTCCTCGAGCTTGAAGCACCGCAGGATCGACGACGCCTGCGCCGAGGTGTCGGCGGACCGCAACTCGAGGTCGTCGGGTGAGGTCTCGGTCACCTGCTTGACCACGTCACTCCAGGAGCGCGCGGCAGGCTCCGACGCCGGCGCGGAAGGCTCCACGGACGGCGTGGAAGGTTCCGAGGCGGGCGCGGAAGGGGTGGAGGCGGGCGCGGACGGTTCACGCGGGGTGTACGCGAAGGCTGTGAGGGGTGCCTGGGCCAGTAGTGCACCCAGGATGATCAGAGTTGCCCCCCGTGCTGCTGTGGGCATTGGGTCTCCCGTTGGGCGTGTGACGGTTGTGACTGTAGGTACGCCTGAGACCACAGTACGTGCTTGTGGCAACAATAGGGAGAGGGCCCTCCCGCCCGAACCGCCCGGCGGAGCCAACTAGACTTGCCGGGTCCCGGTCCATGGAACGCTGTGGAGAGTCTGTTGTCGGTCACACCCATCCGCCTGTTCGGCGACCCTGTCCTGACCACCAAGGCGGAGCCGGTGGTCGACTTCGACGCCGAGCTGCGCCGCCTGGTCCAGGACCTGACCGACACGATGGTGGCCGCGCCCGGCTCGGGCCTGGCGGCGCCCCAGATCGGTGTCGGCCTGCGCGTGTTCACCTGGAACATCGAGGGTGAGCTCGGGCACCTGGTCAACCCGCAGCTGACGCTGTCCGACGAGGAGCAGTTCGGCCCGGAGGGCTGCCTGTCCATCCCCGGCCTCACCTTCGACTGCCGCCGCGCCCAGTCGGTGATCGCCAAGGGCTTCAACATGTACGGCGACCCGGTGGTGATCGAGGGCTCGGACCTGCTGGCCCGGTGCATCCAGCACGAGACCGACCACCTGGACGGCGTGCTGTTCATCGACCGGCTCGACACCGACACCCGCAAGCAGGCGATGAAGGCGATCCGGGAGGCGGACTGGTCCGGCCTCGGCGGGACGCCGCGGGTGAAGGTCTCGCCGCACGGGCCGAGCGGCTTCGGGGCGAACGGGTTCGGCCTGTGAGAGTCGTCTTCGCCGGAACCCCGGAACCCGCCGTCACCGCCCTCCAGGCGATCGTTGCCAGCCGCCACGAAGTGGTTGCCGTCGTCACCCGTCCGGACGCGCCGGCCGGCCGCGGCCGCAAGCTGGTCGCCTCGCCGGTCGCCCAGCTCGCCGAGGAGCTCGGCATCGAGGTGCTGAAACCGGTCAAGCCGAGCGACCCGGAGTTCCTGGCCCGGCTGACCGAGATCGCGCCGGACTGCTGCCCGGTCGTCGCGTACGGCGGCCTGTTGCCGCAGGCGGCGCTGGACATCCCCGAGCACGGCTGGATCAACCTGCACTTCTCGGTGCTGCCGGCCTGGCGGGGCGCCGCGCCGGTGCAGCACTCGATCATCTCCGGTGACGACGTGACCGGGGCCAGCACGTTCCGGATCGTGAAGGCGCTCGACGCCGGCCCGGTGTACGGCGTGCTGACCGAGCCGATCGGGCCCGAGGACACCTCCGGTGACCTGCTCGCCCGGCTGGCGGTGTCCGGGGCGAAGCTGCTGGTCGACACGCTGGACGGCGTCGAAGCCGGCGTCCTCGAGGCGCGGGAGCAGCCGACCGACGGTGTCACGCTGGCGCCGAAGATCACGGTCGAGGACGCCGCGCTGGATCTGAGTGCGCCGGCGCAGCGCGTGGATCGGCTGGTGCGCGGCTGCAACCCGGCGCCGGGGGCGTGGACGACGTTCCGTGGCGAGCGGTTGAAGGTGCTCGCCGTACGGCTGACCGACGAGGAGCTGAAGCCGGGCGAGCTGCAGGCGACCAAGTCGAGTGTGAAGGTCGGAACCGGGAGCAAAGCGGTCGAGCTGGTGACGGTTCAGCCGCAGGGCAAGAAGCCGATGGCCGCAGCCGACTGGGCC
Source organism: Kribbella sp. NPDC002412 (assembly GCF_053592935.1). Classification (NCBI taxonomy): domain Bacteria; kingdom Bacillati; phylum Actinomycetota; class Actinomycetes; order Propionibacteriales; family Kribbellaceae; genus Kribbella; species Kribbella sp. NPDC002412. Next base: position 17,555 of record NZ_JBSFBL010000040.1, on the reverse strand, counting down.
CGCGGCGTCCGCCTCACCGACGAGGACGTCCTGGGGCCGTCCGCGTGAGCGATCGGTCACCACGTAATCGGGCGCCGCAGCGGCGTCCGGATCGGGTTCGCCGGGTCGCCTACCAGGTGATCCGGCAGGTCACCGCCGAGGGCGGCTTCGCGAACCTCGCCCTCAACAAGGCGCTCCGCGAACAACGCCTCGGCGGCCGCGACGCGGCGTTCTGCACCGAGCTAGTGCACGGCACCCTCCGCTGGCAGGGCACGTACGACGCCTTCCTCGCACGCAGCGTCTCGCGCCCCCTCGCCGACCTCGACCCCGAGCTCCTCGACCTCCTCCGCCTCGGCACCCATCAGCTGCTCCGGATGCGCGTCGACTCCTACGCCGCGGTCAGCGAGATGGTCACCCTCACCCGTGCGGAAATCGGCCAAAAACGCAGCGGCCTGGTCAATGCCGTCCTCCGCAAGATCAGCCAACGCACCCTCACCCAGTGGATCGCAGCCGTAGCCCCGCCGGCCGACGAAGACCGCTTCGGTCACCTGGCGATCGCGAAGGCGCACCCGCGATGGGTGATCGAGGCCTTCGCCGAAGTGCTGGATCGGGACCTGGAAGCGCTGCTTGATGCTGACAACGAGCCGGCTCGGGTGACTTTGGTGGCTCGGCCGGGGCTTGTTGAGGTGGATGAGTTGGTTGAGGCCGGGGCCAGTCGGGCTCGGTGGTCGCCGTACGCGGCCGTGTTGCAGGGTGGCGGTGATCCTGGGCGGATTCAGGCTGTGGCGACCGGGCGAGCCGGAGTCCAGGACGAGGGCTCGCAGCTCGTCGCCACCGCGCTGGCGACGGCGGCGGTCGACGGCTCGGACAGCCAGTGGCTCGACCTCTGTGCAGGTCCAGGCGGCAAGTCGGCCCTGCTTGCAGCACTCGTCAACCAGCGTGAGGGGCAGCTGACAGCGATTGAGCCGCTCAAACACCGTGCTGAGCTCGTCCGCGCCAACCTGCGCGCGATCCCGGGTGACCACAAGGTCCTGATCGGCGACGGCACCAAGCCCACCTGGCCGGCGGCGTCCTACGACCGGGTGCTGGCCGACGTGCCCTGCAGCGGTCTCGGCGCGCTCCGGCGCCGCCCGGAAGCCCGCTGGCGCCGTAGGCCGGAAGACATCATCGAGCTCCGCCCACTCCAGGAGGACCTCCTCGACTCCGCGATCACCTCGGTCCGCCCGGGCGGCGTGGTTGCCTACGTCACCTGCTCACCGCATCCCGACGAGACCCGCGCCGTCGTCGACGCCGTACTCAAGCGACGCGACGACGCCACCCTCGAGGACGCCCGCGGCCTGTTCCCCGGCGTCCCCGATCTCGGCACCGGGCCGGACGTGCAGCTCTGGCCGCACCTGCACGGCACGGACGCGATGTATCTCGCACTGCTTCGGCGGGCCACCTGACGGACCCGATGTCAGGAGCAAGACGGCGAACGGTCATGATAGAGGGGTGACCACGACCGCCATCCGCCCTGCTCGCTCGACCAAGCACCATCAGGTCGTCGGTCTGAGCGCGGCGTTCGGCATCGGGATGCTGGTCGCGGTCCAGTCCCGCCTCAACGGCGAGCTCGGGCACGTGCTCGCCGACGGCGTCGCGGCCGCGCTGATCTCGTTCGGCTCCGGCCTGCTGGTCCTGTTGATCGGTACAGCACTCGTCCCGCCGATCCGCCGTGCCCTCGTCAACGTCTGGCGCCAGATCCGCAAACCCATGCGCGGGTACGGCGGCCTGCGCTGGTGGCAATGCCTCGGCGGGCTCGCCGGCGCCTACCTGGTCGCGACGCAGTCCATCACCGTCTCGGTCATCGGCGTCGCCGTCTTCACCGTCGCGGTCGTCGCCGGCCAAGCGGTCAGCAGCCTGGTCGTCGACCGCCTCGGATTCGGCCCAGCCGGTCCGCAGCCCTACACCACCCTCCGCGTCGTCGGCGCGGTCCTCGCACTCGGGGCCGTCGTACTGGCGGTGTCCTCCCAATTGAGCCACCCCGACGGCCTGCTCCTCGCCGTACTGCCTGCCCTCGGCGGTCTCGCTACGGCGGTGCAGCAAGCGATCAACGGCCGCGTCGCCCGCGCGGCGGCACCGAACGCGTACGGCGCAGTCGCGGCCGGCGTGGTCAACTTCCTGGTCGGCTTCGTCGCGTTGCTGGTCGTCTTCCTCGCCGATCTCGCGCTGGGCGGTGCACCGCACCGCCTGCCGAGCGAGCCCTGGCTGTACCTCGGCGGCGCCTGCGGCGTGATCTTCATCAGCGCGGCCGCGGCGGTGGTGCGCGTGGTGGGCGTGTTCGTGCTCGGACTGGGGACGATCGCGGGTCAGCTGATCGCCAGCCTGTTCATCGACCTGTTCGTCCCGGCCGCCGACAAGGCAGTCACGTTCCCGGTCGTCGCCGGCACCCTGCTCGCCCTCGTCGCCGTCATCGTCGCGGCGGTCCCGAACCTACGCCGCTGACGCCTCCGGAGTGAGCGTCGGCTTCCGGCGCAGGTTGCGCAGCAGGCCCTGCGAGACCGCGACCCCGAAGAGCACGATCAGCGCGCCGACCGGCTGGTACCAGGTGATGTGCTCCTTCAGCACGATCACGCCGACCAGGATCGAGAACACCGGCATCAGGTACGTCACCATCGACGACCGGCTGGCGCCGATCAACCGGATGTTGCGCAGGCTGAGCACGAACGCGAGCCCGCTGCCGAGTGCTCCCAGTGCGACCACACTGGCGACCACCTCGAACGACAGCGACCACGGCGCCGGCGGCGCCTGCCGGGTCACGATCGGCGCGACAATCGCGAGCTGGACCGCCGCGCAGATCAGCAGGCTGGCGGACAACGCCGTACCGGACAGGGTGGTGCCGGCGATGAACCGCTTCTGGTACGGCACCGCGATCCCGTAGCAGACCGCCGCGAGCATGCACAGCGCCTGGCCGGTCAGGTCCGCGCCACCCTGCACGTTCCACGCGCCGAGGACGACCAGCATGCCGCCGAACCCGATGATCAGCCCGAGCACCCGCTGCAGCGAGAACCTCTCGGTCCGGAACGCCAGTACGGCGATCGGCAGCACGACCAACGGGGTGATGCCGTTCCAGATCCCCGCCAGCAGGGACGGAATCCGCTGCTCGCCGTACCCGAACAGGGTCCACGGGATCGCCGAGCCGACCGCGCCGACCACGAACGAGTGCAGCCACAGCCGCGGCTCGCGCGGCAGCGACTCGCGCTTCACGGCCAGGATGGTCAGCAGCACCAGTGACCCGGCGATGACCCGCAGGAACGCCAGGTAGAGCGGGTGCAGTTCCCGGACGCCGACGGAGATGAACAGGAAGCTGCAACCCCAGATGGCCGCCAGGGCCAGCATCGTCGGAAGCCAGGCCTGCAGGGGGACGCTGGAATCGGCCCGGTCAGTAGTCGAAACGGTGCTCACTCCTGACATCCTGCACTACTGAGGGGACAACCTGGACAAATTTGCCCGTCATCGGGCAGCGCTCGTCGGAAATGGACAACCGCTGGTCGCCGGGGTGGCGCGGGGGAGAGGATGACCGTCATGGGTGTCTTCGATGTCGTTGCTGTCCGGAAGCAGTTCCCCGCCCTCGACGAAGGGGCCGCGCACTTCGACGGTCCCGGCGGCTCGCAGACCCCGCAGGTGGTCGCGGACGCCGTCGCCACCACGATGACCTCGGCGATCGCCAACCGCGGCACACTGACCGCCGCCGAGCGCCGCTCCGACGAGATCGTCGTCGGCGCCCGGGAGGCCGTCGCCGACCTGCTCGGCACCGATCCGCGCGGCATCGTGTTCGGCCGCAGCATGACCCAGCTGACCTACGACTTCTCCCGGACGCTCGCCAAGACCTGGCGGCCCGGTGACGAGGTCGTCGTGACGAAGCTCGACCACGACGCGAACGTCCGCCCGTGGGTGCAGGCGGCGGAGGCGGTCGGCGCGACGGTCCGCTGGCTCGGCTTCGACACCGAGACCTCCGAGCTCGACGACATCACGCCGCTGCTCAGCGACCGCACCCGGCTGGTCGCGGTCACCGGCGCCTCCAACCTGCTCGGCACCCGTCCTGACACCATTCGGATCGCCGACCTCGTCCACCACGCCGGGGCGCTGCTGTACGTCGACGGCGTCCACCTGACCGCACACGTGCCGGTCGACGCGTCGTACGCCGACTTCTACGTCTGCTCGCCGTACAAGTTCTTCGGCCCGCATCTCGGCGCGCTGACCGCGTCGCCGGAGCTGCTCGAGACGCTGCACCCGGACAAGCTGGCGCCGTCGACGGACGTCGTACCGGAACGCTTCGAGCTGGGCACGCTGCCGTACGAGCTGCTTGCCGGGACGACTGCGGCCATCGACTTCCTGGCCGGCCTCGGCGGCACCGGCGCGACTCGGCGGGAGCGTCTGCAGAGCTCGCTGGCGCTCGTCGAGGAGTACGAGGACAACCTCCGCGACGAGCTGGAAGCCCGGCTGGCGGCGATCCCCGGCGTCACGCTCTACGGCCACGCGGCACGCCGTACGCCGACCCTGCTGTTCACCGTGGACGGCTGGACACCCGCTGCCGTGGCCGAGCGTCTGGCGGCGGCGAAGGTCAACGCGCCGGCGGGTTCGTTCTACGCCTACGAGCCCGCCCGCCACCTCGGTCTGGGCGCCGCCGGAGCGGTCCGCGTCGGCCTCGCGCCGTACACGGACCAGTCCGATGTGGACCGTCTCGTCGCCGCCGTGGAGAGTCTTGACGGTTCTTCTGACCACTAACTAAAGTCCGTGGGGAAATTCCGTCCACGAGGGAGTCAGGTGAGCGAACCGAGTGCGGTCTTCGTCCAGGTCGGCCCCTCGGACACCCTGACCACAGCCGTGCGCAACGGCGCCACCTGGTCGGTCGCAGGCGTCGAAGTGACCTGGTCCGACGGCGCTCTCGAGGTTACTGCGCAGACGATCTCGCGCGTCGCGATCCGCTGGTCCGAAGCGTTGCCTGCCGGGTCCCTGATCCTCGGCGACGCCTGGGAACGCTCGTACGGCGACCTGCAGTGGCGTCACCAGCAACCAGAGCGCCAGCTGCCGTGGTACTTCCTCAGCCACGACCCGGCCACCGGCCGGACCTCCGGCGCCGGCGTGGACGTGCAGCCGAACGCGTTCTGCTCGTGGACGGTCGACGCCGACGGCTTCACGCTCTGGCTCGACCTCCGCAACGGCGACGGCCCGACCGACCTCAACGGCCGGACCCTGACCGCCGCGACAGTCCGCCGGTTCGAGGACGCCGGCACCCCCTGGCTGACCCTGCACGCAGCGGTCGCCGCCATGAGTTCCCGGCTACCGGCGCGACCTGAGCCCGCGCCGGTGGTCGGGGCGAACAACTGGTACTACGCGTACGGCGAGAACTTCGACGAGAAGGCGGTGCTCCAGGACGCGGCCACTGTCGTCGAGCTCGCGGACGGTCATCCGGTCAAGCCCTTCAGTGTGGTCGACGACGGCTGGTACCCGGGCGGTATCGCTTCCGGCGGACCGTGGGACGCAGGCACTCCCGGAGTCTTCGACGACCTGGCCGGCACCGCGGCCGCCATCAAGGCGATCGGCGCTCGTCCCGGCCTGTGGTTCCGCCCGCTGCGGGTCCGCGAGCCTTCGCACGCGCTGGACCCGTCCGACCCGGCAGTGCTCGACCTAGTCCGATCGGACCTGCAGCGGTTCAAGGACTGGGGTTTCGAACTGGTGAAGCACGACTTCAGCACCTTCGACACCTTCGGTCGCTGGGGACCGGCGATGGTCTCGGGACTGACCGACGGCCGGCCGTTCCGCGACAGCACCCGGACGTCGGCCGAGATCGTGCTGGCGTTCTACCGCGAGATCCGGTCGGCTGCGGACGACGTCGTACTGATCGGGTGCAACACCGTCGGACACCTCGCGGCCGGGCTGGTCGACGTACAGCGCACCGGTGACGACACGTCGGGTCGCGACTGGGAGCGGACGCGGAAGATGGGCGTGAACACGCTCGCGTTCCGGCTGCCGCAGCACAACCGGTTCTTCACCGTCGACGCCGACTGCGTGCCGTGCACGCCGCAGACGCCGTGGGAGCTGAACCAGCGGTTCCTCGACCTGGTCGCGCGATCGGGTACGGCGCTGTTCGTGTCGGTCGATCCGGCTGCGCGCACGGAGCAGTCGGACCGGGCGCTGAGCGAAGGTATACGGTTGGCGCTCAGTGGTGGTGACGCGTCCGGGATCGAGCCGGTCGACTGGCTGGTGAGCACGACGCCGGGCTCGTGGCGTAGTGGCGCGGAGACGATCCACTACGACTGGGTTCGTCCGTGGGGCGCGGATCCGGTTTCACCGTGACATCTGGGGGTTTGGTGGCCGTACGCCGGGGGACCAATCTGGATCGGGTCGGCGGGTTCAACGACGCCGTGGTGCTGGACGCGATCCGCCGTACCGAGCAGCTCAGCCGGGTGGAGCTGGCCGAGGTGACCGGCCTGTCCGGGCAGGCGATCTCCAACATCATCCGCCGGTTGCTGGACGCCGGGCTGGTCCGTGAGGCGGGCCGGCAGAAGAGCGCGGGGCTCGGCAAACCGCGGACGCTGCTCGAGCTCGAGCCGTCCGGGCAGTACGCCGTCGGCGTGCACCTGGACCCGGCTGTCGTGACCGTCGTGGTGCTCGACCTGACCGGTGACGTGGTCGCGCGACGCAGTGTCGGTACGCCGTACGCCGACGATCCCGCCGTACTGATCGACCGGATCGCGGCGACGATCGAGGACGTGATCGACGCGGCCGGCGCGCCGCGGGACCGGGTGGTCGGCGTCGGGATCGCGGCGCCGGGACCGATCGACGTCGAGCGTGGCGTGGTCGTCGAGCCGCCGAATCTGGCCGCGTGGCATCTGGTGCCGTTGCGGGACGAGCTGCGTGAGCGGACCGGGCTGCCGGTCTTGCTGGACAAGGATGTGACGGCCGCGGCGTCGGCGGAGAAGTGGGCGGGCGGCTCCGGCAGCTTCGTGTTCTTCTACCTCGGCACCGGGATCGGCGCCGGGCTGGTGATCCGCGACGAGGTGGTCCGCGGCTCGTCCAGCAACGTGGGGGAGATCGGCCACGTGATCGTCGACCCGGACGGTCCCCTCTGCTACTGCGGCCGGCGCGGCTGCGTCGGCGAGACCAGCCAGCCGCGATACCTGGTGCAGCAGGCGGTCCAGGCCGGCGTACTTGCCCAAGGCATCGATCTCGACGACCGGCAGGCGGTCGACACCGCGTTCGCGAAGCTCTGCGCGGAGGCCGAGGCGGGCCCCGGCGTGGGTCGTGAGATCGTTGCCGCACTCGCCGAACGGGTCGCGAAAGCAGTCGAGGACATCGCGAACCTGCTCGACCTGGACCGCGTCGTCTTCGGCGGCCCGCACTGGGAACAGCTCGCCCCGTTCTTCGGCGACGCCGTCCAGGACGCCCTGAAGGAACGCTTCCTGGTCCGCTCCGTACACCCCTTCGAGGTCGCCGGCACCGCCCTGGGCGCCGACGTCGGCGCCATCGGCGCCGCCAGCCTCGTCCTCGACCAAACCTTCTCCCCCAACCCCTCCGTGCTCCCCGGCGAGCTTGTTGCTGAAAGGTGAATGTGTTGATGATCGATGCCGGCGTGCTGGAGCGCGCCACCGCCGAGGTTCGCCGGGCGAGCGGGGACGCGGTGATCGCGGAGATGTTCCGGCGGTCGATGGCGGAGAACCTGCCGGCGGTGGCCGAGCGGCTGCCGGACGGGACGACGTTCGTGCTGACCGGGGACATCCCAGCGATGTGGTTGCGTGACTCGGCCGCCCAGCTCCGGCCGTACCTGCTGCTGTGCGCCGACGACCCGGGGCTGCAGGATGTGCTGATCGGCGTCCTGCACCGCCAGCTCGAGTACGTCGTCCTGGACCCGTACGCGAACGCCTTCAACAAGGAGGCGAACGGGGCCGGGCACACTACCGACGAGACCGAGATGTCGCCGTGGGTGTGGGAGCGCAAGTACGAGATCGACTCGCTGTGCTTCCCGCTCGAGCTGGCCTACCGGCTCTGGCGGGTCACCGGCCGCGCCGACGTGATCGACGAGCGGTTCACCGCCGCGGCCAAGGCGATCCTCGAGCTCTGGACGGTCGAGCAGGACCACGAGAACAGGTCGCCGTACCGGTTCCAGCGGCATGACGACCGGCCGTCGGACACGCTGGTCCGCGACGGCCGTGGCCGGCTGACCCGGCCGACCGGGATGTCGTGGAGCGCGTTCCGGCCGAGTGACGACGCGACCGAGCTCGGGTTCAACGTGCCCGGCAACATGTTCGCGTCGGTGGTGCTCGGCTACCTGGAGGAGATCGCGACCGAGGCGCTCCGCGACGAGCCGCTGGCGGATCGGGCCAAGGCGCTGAAGGCGGACATCGACGACGGGATCGCGCAGCACGGCACCGTCGACCACCCGGAGCACGGACGGGTCTACGCCTACGAGGTGGACGGGCTGGGCGAGTCGCTGCTGATGGACGACGCCAACATGCCGAGCCTGCTGTCGATCCCGCTGACCGGGTACGCCGCCGCCGACGACCCGACGTACCTCGCCACCCGCAAGCTCCTGCTCAGCCCGGAGAACCCGTACTACTACAGCGGCACGCACGCGGCCGGCATCGGCAGCCCGCACACCCCGCCGAACTACATCTGGCACATCGCCCTGGCCGTGCAGGGAATCTCCAGCACGTCGGCGGAGGAGCGCCAGCGGCTGCTGGAGCTCCTCCGGGACACGACCGGCGGCACCGGCCAGATGCACGAGGGTTTCGACGTCGACGATCCGTCGCAGTACACCCGCGAGTGGTTCTCCTGGGCGAACGCCATGTTCTGCGAGCTCGCCCTGGTTCACGCCGGGATCAGGTGACGTCGCGGCGGCGCGTGGTCCAGGCGGCCAGTACGGCGAAGACCGTGCAGTAGGCCAGCAACGTCAGCAGGGCGCGTCCGCCGCCGACCGCATCGCGCACACCAGGCGGTGCGTCGGCGGCGGCCATCCCCGTCACGCTGAACACCAGCGAGCCTGCGTTGCTGCCTGGCAACGCGTTGGCGAGCCAGTCCAGACCTGGGAGCAGGCTGCTCACGACGCCGGCCAGCAACGTCTCGATGCCGAGGATCCACACCACGCCGAGCCCGATCGGCAGCGCAACGTTGCGGAAGGCAACGGCTAGGACCGCGCCGGCCAGGCACCACATCATCAGCACCAGCCAGCCACCGGCGAGTCCTTCGAGGATCGCGGTCACACCGGGCCAGTCCATCGAACCGTTCTCCGCGGCCGCGATTCCTATGCTGCACAGTGCACACGCGGCGAAGATGCCCAGCACCCAGACCGCGATCATGGTCGCCAGCGCGAGGAACTGCGAGACCAGTACGGCGCCGCGCCCCGGGCGCTGGGTGAGGATCGTCTTCAGCGTGCCCCAGGCGTACTCGCCGCCGACGACGATCGCGCCGAGCACCAAGGCGAGGGCGCCGGCGAAGATCGGGTAGCCGCCGATCGTGTTGTCCATGACCCGTTCCGGCAGCATCCCGCGCAGGATCTCGCCGCGCGGCACGCCGTCGGTCTGCGGGTTCTCGTCTCCGGTGGCGTAGCCCAGGTAGGGCAGCAGGTAGCCGAAGATCAGGCTGAGCACGAGCCCGGCGCCGAACAGCACCCAGGCCGCCGAACGCTTGCGGAGCTTCAGCAGCTCCGCGCGGTAGCTACCCGACATCGGCCTTCTCCTCCGTCGTGAGCTCGAAGAACACGTCCTCGAGTGCGCGTTCGGTGGTGCGCAACTCGGAGACCTCGATCCCGGCCTCGACGAGCACCCGGTTCACCTCGGCCGCGCGCTGCGGATCCACCTGCACCCGGAGCGTGTCGTCGTACTGGTGCACGGTGCCGAAGCCGGCCAGGACCGACTGCGCCTGGTCGCGCGGGGTGGCGCGGATGACGAGCTCCTGTTCGCCGCGCAGTTCCTCGACGTTGTGCTCGGCAACCATCCGGCCGGAGTTGATGATGCCGACCCGGTCGCAGATCTGCTGCACCTCGCCGAGCAGATGGCTGGACAGCAGCACGGTCCGGCCGCCGGAGCCGAGCTCGCGGATCAGCCGGCGCATGTCCCGCATCCCGGCCGGGTCGAGCCCGTTGGTCGGCTCGTCCAGGATCACCAGCTCGGGATCCTTCAGCAGCGCCGCGGCCACGCCGAGCCGCTGCTTCATCCCCAGGGAGTACGTCGAGAACCGGTCCCGGGCGCGGTCGGTCAGGTCGACCAGCTCCAGCACCTCGTCGATCTTCCGCCGCGGCACCGCCGCGTACTCGGCCAGCAGCCGCAGGTTGTCCAGGCCGGACAGGTACGGGTAGAACGCCGGCGACTCGATCATCGACCCGGTCCGCCCGAGTACGTCGGGCTGCCCGGGCGCACCGCCGAGCACGCGCACGTCACCACTCGTCGGTGCGATCAGCCCGGTGAGAATCCGCAGCGTCGTCGTCTTCCCGGCCCCGTTCGGCCCGAGAAACCCGTACACCTCACCAGGCAGAACAGTCAGATCAACCCCGTCAACAGCCAGGGTGTCGCCGTACCGTTTCGTCAGCCCACTGACCTCAACTAGTGCATCCATACCCTCGAGACTGCCGCTCGGAGGCCGTCTGTCGCGTCGGCTGACGGGAGTGACCGCAGGTACCCCCACCGGAGTACTCAGCTACTCGGATGAGTCCCCAAGCGACGTGTGCGTCGGGCTCCAGGTGGGTTGAAGGTCAACCGAGCCAGCCGGGGCGGACCAGGCCGGTTTGGTAGGCGACTACGACGAGTTGGGCGCGGTCGCGGACGCCGAGCTTGATCATGGCTCGGCTGACGTGGGTTTTGGCGGTGGCCGGGCTGAGGACGAGGCGTTCGGCGATCTCGTCGTTCGAGAGGCCCTCGCCGACCAGGGCGACGATCTCCTTCTCGCGGTCGGTGAGGACGTCGAGTTCCGTGCTGGCGTGCGGCTGCCGGCTCCGGCTGGCGAACTCCGCGACCAGCCGCCGGGTGACGCCGGGGGACAGCAGCGCGTCACCGCGCGCGACGACCCGCACCGCCTGCAGCAGCTCGACCGGCTCGGTGTCCTTCACCAGGAACCCGCTGGCGCCGACCCGCAGCGCCTCGAACACGTACTCGTCCAGGTCGAACGTCGTCAGGATCACCACGTGGACGTCGGCCAGCGACTCGTCGGCGCCGATCTGCCGGGTCGCCTCCAGCCCGTCGGTGCCGGGCATCCGGATGTCCATCAGCACCACGTCCGGCTTCTCCGCCCGCGCCACGGCGACCGCCTCGGCCCCGTCCGACACCTCGCCGATCACGGTGATGTCGTCCTCGGCGTTCAGCAGCGACCGGAACCCGGCCCGCACCAACGCCTGGTCATCCGCCAGCAGCACCCGAATCATGCCGCCCAACCTAAGCCATTCTCAGGCCAAACCCGCATCGTGAGCGAGAAGCGCGATCTGGGTGCGGTTGCCGAGCTCCAGCTTGGTGAGGATGTGCGAGATGTGCGCCTTCACCGTCGCCACGCTCATGTACAGCTCGGAGCTGATCTGCGCGTTCGACTTACCCTGAGCGACCGCCAGCACCACGTCGTACTCGCGCGGCGACAGCCGTCTGAGCGCCTCCTGCGCGATCGTGTGCGCGTCCGCCTGCGTCGCGGCCCGGTCCATCAGCCGCCGTGTGATCCCCGGCGACAGGATCGGGTCTCCGGCGGCGACCCGCCGTACGGCGTCGACGATCTGAGCCGGCGGGGTGTCCTTCAGCAGGAACCCGCTCGCCCCGGCGCGCAGCGCGTGCAGCACGTTCTCGTCGGTGTCGAACGTGGTCAGCACGACGACCTCCGGCGGATTCGCCCGGGCCCGCACCCGCCGGGTCGCGACGATCCCGTCCACCCGCGGCATCCGCAGATCCATCAGTACGACGTCCGGGAAGTGCGCGTCCACCGCGGCCGGGACCTCGTCACCGTCCGCGGCCTGGGCGACGACCGCGATCCCGTTCGCCCCGTCGAGCATCATCTCCAGGCTCGCCCGAACCAGCGCGTCGTCGTCGACCACCAGCACCCGGATCGTCTCGGTCATGACGGCCACGGTAGCGAGGCCTCCAGCCGGAAGCCGCCGTCGGGCAGCCTGCCGTGGTCCAGCGTGCCGCCCGCGAGCTGGACGCGTTCCGTCAGGCCGACGAGCCCGGTGCCACTGCCGGGCGTGAGCGAGGCGCCGTTCGACCCGGGGTTGGTCAGCGCGATCCGCAGCCCGTCACCCGCCTGCCCGGTCACCGTGAGCTTCACCGGGCGCCCGGCCGCGTGCTTGCGGGCGTTCGTGAGCCCTTCCTGCACGATCCGGTACGCGGTCCGTCCGGTTGCCGGAGGCAACGTCGTCGCGTCGGCGACCAGATCGTCGTACGCGATCGTCGTACCCGCCTCACGAGACTCCGCGACGAGGGCCGTGAGGTCCTGATACGTCGGCTGCGGCCGCCCTTCGTACACGTCCTCGTCCCGCAGCACGTTGATCACCTCGCGCAGCTCGTCGAGCGCCTGGTGCACGCCGGTCCGAATCACGCCGGCCGCCTTCGCGAGCTTCTCCGGCGACGAATCCGGCCGGTACTCGAGTGCGCCGGCGTAGGTCGCGAGCAGCGAGAGCCGATGCGCGAGTACGTCGTGCATCTCACGCGCCATCCTGGTCCGTTCGAGGGCGCGTGCCTCGGCGACCCGGCGACCCTGTTCGGCCTCGGCCTTTCGAGCACGCTCACGCAGCGACGCGAGCACCTGCCGCCGGGCCTGGTCCCACTGCCCCCAGCCGAGCAGCGCGGCGTGGACGGCGATGTCGAGGACGGCGAACCAGCCGAAGGGAAGATTGCCGATCGGCCGCCAGAGGCCTTGAATCAAGTGGCCCACGATGCCCGCGACGGCGACGAGGACCGCGGTGCGCAACGGACGCCGTTGGGCAACGGTCAGCGTCCCGACGGTCGAAGGCGGAGTCGCCGCGGGGGAGAGGGCCGCGAGCGCGGCCAGCACGTACGCACCACCGACCGGGCGGCGTTTCAAAGTGAGGATCAGCCCGGTGGCGACGATCCCGACGACGAGGTCGAGCACCAGCCACTTGCGCTCGGCGGGGTCGGACATCCGGCCGACGATCGTCATCCCCACCAAGATCCCGATGACGGACAGCGCACTGACATCTGCCCACACACTGCGCCGCGGCGGCCTACATCCGTCCTCCATGCTTTCCTCCACGCCGCCGAGACTAGGCGGCGGCGGCCGTCCGCAACCACCGACCAAAGTCGATGCCTGGATCACTTCGGGTGGAGGCACGCCAGCCTCGCGACCGATGCCGCCGTCTACGGTCCTCGGCGACCTTGATGCCTACAACAACCGCATCTGGAGGTAGCCACCATGTCGACCACTTCGACAATCACCCCCACTCGCCCCATCCGGGTCGAAGGCCGCAGCCGGCTGGCCGTGGTCGGCGTCACCGTCGTCGCCGCCCTCGCCGTGTGGGCGTTGCTGGCGCCAGTCGCCGGGATCGAGCTCGAGGCTCAGCAGGGCTCCCGGATCCAGGTCGGCCCCGGCTCGGTCTTCTTCGCCTCGGCCGCGATGGCCTTCGCCGGCTGGGGTCTGCTGGCGATCCTGGAACGCCGTACGCTCAACGCCCGCAAGGCGTGGACCGTCGTCGCGGTGATCGCCTGCCTCACCTCGCTCGGCAGCCCGCTCTTCAGCGGCATCGGCGTCGGCGCGAAGCTCGGTCTCGCCTCACTGCACCTCGTCGTCGGAGCCACGGTCATCTTCGGCCTCCGCCGTACCGCGCTGTCCGCCGCCGAACGGTGCTAGGGCAGCCGCTTCGTAGAAGTTCCGGATGTGGGCCGTGACCAGGTCGGCGGCAGCGCTCTGCTCGCCGGACCGGATCGCCTTCAGGATCGCCCGGTGCTCGGCCCGCAGCCCGACTGCGGTCGCCTCCCAGTCCGGCAGATTGGGTACGGCGGCCAGCACGTACCCGTGGATCGCCGACCGCAACGAGGCCATCACCGCCGCGATCAGCACGTTCCCGGCCAGGCCGGACAACGCCACGTGGAACTCGGCGTCGAGCAGATGGAACTCCTCCGGCGACATGCCCTCGGTGTCCATCTGGTCGAGCAGGTCCTCGGCCAGCTTGAGCTCTCCGGCCGCCGCCTGCCGCCCGGCCGCCTCCCGGGCGGCCCACGACTCCAGCAGGATCCGGGTCTGAACCACGTCGGCCATCGGCAGGTGATTGGTTGCCAGGTGCAACCGGAGTACGGCGGTCAGCGGTGACACCGGCTCCGCGACGATCACCGCGCCGGCCTCCGGCCCGGACCCGGTCGCCGTCCGGACGACCCCCATCGCCTCCAGCACCCGGACCGCCTCGCGCACCGACGGCCGGCTGATCCCGAGCTGCTCGGCCAGCACCCGCTCACCGGGCAGCCGCTCGCCGATCCGCAGTCGTCCCGCCGCCAGCTCGGCCTCGACCCGATGCAGCACCAGCTCGTAGTTCTTCACCCGCAGCTCCGCATGTGGACGACTCTACCTGTGTGGTCGGACCACAGGCTATGCTGTGGTCCGACCACAGGATCCCCTCCGCCGGAGTAGTGATGACCGACCGACAGCTCCCGAAATGGTCCGAGCTCAAGCCGCTGCTGCGGCCGAAGCCGGTCACGGTGAACCCGACCGAACGCCGGCTGGAGAAGGCGCTCACGATCCCGGACCTGCGGGCGATCGCCAAGCGGCGCACGCCGCGGTCGGTGTTCGACTACACCGACGGCGCGGCCGAGGCGGAGATCAGCCTGCGGCGGGCCCGCCGGCTGTTCGCCGAGATGGAGCTGCAGCCGTCGATCCTGCGCGACGTGTCCGACATCGACCTGGGCACCTCGATCCTGGGCGGCCGCTCGGAGCTGCCGTTCGCGTTCGCGCCGACCGGCTTCACCCGGATGATGAACCACGAGGGCGAGAGCGCGGTCGTCAAGGTCGCCGAGCAGATCGGCATCCCGTACGCGCTGTCCACGATGGGGACGACGTCGATCGAGGACGTCGCCGCGGCCGGTCCGGACGCGCGCAAGTGGTTCCAGCTGTACGTGTGGAAGGACCGCGACGCGGGCGAGGACCTGGTGAAGCGGTCGGCCGCCGCCGGGTACGAGGCGCTGATGCTGACGGTCGACGTACCGGTGGCGGGTGCCCGGCTGCGCGACGTGCGCAACGGCTTCACCATCCCGCCGTCGTTGACCGCGAAGACCGTCCTGGACGCGTCGCTGCACCCCGCCTGGTGGGCGAACCTGCTGACCACGCGGCCGCTGACCTTCGCGTCACTGTCCACCTGGGACGGCACGGTCGCCGAGCTGCTGGACAAGCTGTTCGACCCGACGATGACGATCGACGACCTGAACTGGCTGCGGTCGATCTGGTCGGGTCCGCTGATCGTGAAGGGCATCCAGACCGTCGACGACGCCCGCCGGGTGGTCGACGCGGGCGCGGACGCGATCGTGCTGTCCAACCACGGTGGCCGGCAGCTCGACCGGGCGCCGACACCGCTGCGCATCCTCCCGGACGTCCGCAAGGCGGTCGGCAGCGACGCCGAGATCTACCTCGACACCGGCATCATGTCCGGCGCGGACATCGTCGCTTCGATCGCTCTGGGCGCCGACGCCTGCCTGGTCGGCCGTGCGTACCTGTACGGCCTGATGGCCGGCGGCCAGCGTGGTGTGGCCCGAGCCGCCGAGATCCTCACCAAGGAGGTCCGCCGCACGATGGCGCTGCTGGGCGTCTCCCGGGTCGCCGACCTCAACCCGTCGCACGTCCGCCTTCCAGCAACGGGAGTGTGAGCCGGAACGTAGAACCTTCGCCCACAGCGGTTCGCAGTACGACGTCGCCGTTGTGGGCTCGGGCTATCGAGCGGGCGATGGACAGCCCGAGCCCGGTGTTGGCTCCCGCTGAGTGGTTGCGCGAGCGATCCGCTCGGTAGAAGCGGTCGAAGACGCGTTCCGCCTGCTCCGGCGTCATCCCGGGGTCTTGGTCGGCGACTTCGAGTACGGCGTGGCCGTCCGCCGTACCGACGCCGATGCGGACCGGTGTGCCCGGCGGCGTGTGGGCGGCGGCGTTGCCGACCAGGTTGGTGATGACCTGTCGCAGCCGGTCCTCGTCGCCTTGGACTGGAGCAGGACCCGGTTGTCCGTCGCCGTCTGGTCCGGTGAGCGTGATCGGGCGGGACGGGTCGAGGGCGCGCAGATCGTGCCGGGCGTCGTTGGCCAGCGTGCGGAGATCCATGGGCATCGGGTCGAGGTGGCCTTCCGGCGCTTCGTCGAGTTGGGCGAGCAGCAGCAGGTCCTCGGTGAGCGCGGCGAGCCGGGTGGCTTCGCGATCGATGCGGTGCATCGCGTCGTCGATGTCCGTCTGCTCGGGCAGCGCGCCCATCCGGTACAGCTCGGTCGAGCCCTTGATGCCGACCAGCGGAGTGCGCAGCTCGTGGCTGACGTCGGCGAGGAAAGTGCGCATCCGGGCCTCGGAGGCCTCCCGGTCGGCGAAGGCTCGTTCGAGCTGGCCGAGCATGGTGTTGAGCGAGGTGGCGAGGTGCCCGATCTCGGTGGTCGGCGCGGCCAGTCCGGGGACTCGCCGGCTCAGGTCGCCGTCGGCGATGGCCGCCGCGGTGTGTTCGATCCGGCGTAATGGCTTGAGCCCGCGGCCGAGCGCCCACCAACCGACAGCGGTCAGGAGGACGAGCAGGGCAGCGCCCGAGATCAGACTGGTGCTCCGGAGCCGAGCGATCGTGGCATCGGCCTCGGTGAGCGGTGCTGCCGCGATCACCTTGCCGTCCCAGCCGATGGTGGACCGGGCGACGGCCCGCCAACGACCTTCAGCCGCACGCAGTACGACGGCAGTCCCATCGGTCGGGATCGTGCGCAAGGCATCGGTCGATGGCAGCGCCTCAGCCTGCACCCGCGAGGAGTGCAGCGTCCCCACCACCGCGCCGCCGGCGTCCAGATAGACGAGGTACGGCGCTCCGACGAGATCCAGCGCTGGATCGAGCAGCTGCGGCTGACCCGGCGTGTTCTTGGGAGGTCCGGTGGCCGACACGGTCGAGATGATCTCGGTGAACGAGCGCAGCTGACTGTCGAGCCGGCCGAGCTGGTACCGCTCCAGCTGTTCGGAGACGACCGCGCTGATCAGCGTCAGCCCGGCCAGCAGCAGGGCCGTGGTGAGCAGCAGCAGCCGGATCCGCAGCGAGACGCGGCTCATGCCTTCGGCGCCCGCATCACATAACCCACGCCGTGCACGGTGTGGATCAGCTTCGGCTCCTCGTCGTCGACCTTGCGCCGGAGGTAGGAGATGTAGGTGTCGACGATGCTGGTGTCTCCGTTGAAGTCGTAGCGCCACACCCGGTCGAGGATCTGTCCCTTGGAGACCACGCGTCCGGCGTTCTCCATCAGGTAGTGCAGCAGCCGGAACTCGGTGGGGGAGACCCGCAGCGGCTGCCCCGCCCGCGTCACCTGATGCCCCTCCGCGTCGAGTACCAGCTTGCCGACGGTCAGCATGAGGACTGACATGCGGATGGACATGGCGGTGGCTCCTGGTCGGCAGAGTGCTGTCGG
>NZ_JBSFBL010000039.1:0-91600 GCF_053592935.1 Kribbella sp. NPDC002412 | reverse complement strand
GCCCCCCGCCCCCCCCCCCCCGCCGCCGCGCCCCGCCAGCCTGACTGGGCGCGGCTTCGCCGCGATTCCCCCACCAGCCTGGCTGGGCGCGGCTTCGCCGGAATTCCCCCGCCCCGGGCGGGGCGAAGGGCGGGGCGCTGTTCAGCGGGTGCGTGCTGGTCCGGAGGATTCGCGGGTGTGGAGTTCGCCGGCCGGGGCCTGCTCGTGGAGGTCCGTCTCGCCGCCGGCGACGCGGAGGAGGAGGTCGGCGGCCGCCCGGCCGCGCTCCATCGTCTTCTGGTCGATCGCGGTGATCCCCGGCCGCGCCAGCTCGCACAGCGGCGAGTCGTCCCACGCGAGGATCGACACCTCACCCGGAACGTCGGTCCCGAGATCCATCGCCACCCGGAGCGCGGCAACCGCCATCAGGTCGTTGCCCAGCACGATCGCGGTCGGCGGGTTCGGGTCGGTCAGCAACCGACGGGTCAGCTCGGCGCCGTCGTCGTACCGGTAACTGCCCTCGACGTGCCGCACCGTCATCCCGCGCTGCTCGGCCCCCTCGCCCAGCATCCGCACCCGCAGCTGCTCGTGGACGAACGTGAACGGCCCGCTGATGTGCGCGATGTCGCGGTGCCCGAGCTCGGCCAGGTGGTCGAGCAGCAGGGTAACCGTCTCGACCGGCGAGCTGATCAGCCGGCCGACCTGGTCATCGGGGTCGTTGGAGCTGACCACCACGCACGGCATCCCGAGCTCCTTGAGCAGCGTGATCCGCGGGTCGTCGTCGTGCTCGTCGAACAGGATGAACCCGTCGACCCGCCCCTGCCGGGACCAGCGTCGCAGTACGTCGAGATCCTCGCCGTGCTCGCCCGTCAGCCGGAGCAGCAGCGACGAGTCGACCTCGTTCAGGTACTGCTCGATGCCGACCAGGGTGCGCATGTAGAACGCCTCGGTCGAGATCAGCGCGGGGTCACGGGCGATCACGATGCCGATCGTGCGGGTCCGGCTGGCGGACAGCGCGACGGCCGCCGAGTTCGGGTGGAAGCCGAGCTCCTCGGCCAGGTCGAGCACCCGCTGCCGGGTCTCGTCGCTGACCCCGGCCCGGCCGTTCAGCGCGTACGAGACCGACGCCTTCGAGATGTGCAGACGGCGTGCGAGGTCGCTGATGGTGACTCGCCGGCGCCCGCCACCGCTCGCCGGACCGTCGTCGGCGCTGTCCCCGCCGCCCAGAGATCCGGGTGTCGTCATGTCTGCCTGGTACCCCGCACAGCCGAGAGGGTAGCAGCGACATTTCCGGGGTAGCGGCAGCTCCAAGGTTTGGATAGCGTTTTCCCATGACCTCTGGTGAACCGCTGCGACTGGATTTCCTGCCCTGGGAGTACGCCCGGATCGGCTCCGATGAGGAGCGCAAGCGCCAGGCCGACCGGCAGCAGCGGCTCGGTGGGTCGCTCGCGCTGGCCGACGACGTGTACGTCGCGGAGTCGGCGGCCGTGTACTGCGACGAGCTCCGGATGGGGGAGCGGTCGTACATCGCGGCGCACGCGTACCTGACCGGGCACATCACGCTCGGGTCGGACACCACGATCAACCCGTTCTCGGTGGTCCGCGGCCGGATCTCGATCGGCGACGGCGTCCGGATCGGGGCGCACACGTCGCTGCTGGCGTTCAACCACGGCACCGCGCCGGGGCAGCCGATCTTCCGCCAGAAGCACACGGCGCTCGGCATCACGATCGGCGACGACGTCTGGATCGGTTCGAACGTCACCGTCCTGGACGGCGTCACCATCGGCCCGCACTCAATCATCGGAGCCGGCGCCGTCGTCACCAAGGACGTCCCCGCGAACACGATTGCCGCCGGCAACCCGGCCCGGGTACTGCGTTCCCGTTCAGGCGAATCCCCGGTCCGGACCGGCAGCCTCTCCCAACGGCTCGCCGCGTTCACCGCCAAGGCCCGCGACCAGGTGGACGACGTACTCGAGCGCAGCTGGGACGGCGAGCGCTTCGTCGACCGCCCCGGTCTCGGACACGAGCCGGCGATCCGCCCGTGGTGCGACGCCGTCGAGATCGCGGACGTCCTGGTACGTCGTACGCCGGAAGGACACACGCGCGACGACCTGGTCCGCCGCCTGCGTCACCGCCAGGACCCCGCGACCGGACTGGTCTCACCAGGAGACCTCGCCGACGCCGGTCTCGACGTACCCGCGGATGACAAGCTGTCCGTCCTGCAGGGGCCGGCGAGCTACCACGTGCTCTGTGTCGGCTACGCGTTGCAGGTGCTGGACAGCAGCTTCGAGCACCCGATCGCGACCGACTTCACGCCCGAGGAGCTCGACAAGCTGCCGTGGGACAGGCATGCCTGGTCGTCCGGTTCGGGGATCGATGCCCTCGGCACCGCGTTGGCGCGAAACCTCAAGGATCATGGGGAATCCGGGCCGCTGGAGACCTTGATGGGCTGGCTCCTGCTGCGCGTCGATCCGGCCACCGGCATGTGGGGCCGGCAGCATCCGGACGACGGCTGGTTGCAGGTCGTCAACGGCTTCTACCGGCTGACGCGCGGGACCTACGCACAGTTCGGGCTGCCGCTGCCGTACCCGGAGCAGGCCGTCAAGACAGTGCTTGCTCATAGCAACGACCGGCGGATGTTCAGCGGTGACGGCTACAACGCGTGCAACGTTCTGGACGTGATCCACCCGCTCTGGCTGGCCGGCAAGCAGACCGACGTGGGGCGGGCGGACGGGACTCGATGGGCCGAGGACCAGCTCACCCGGATCCTGGACCGGTGGGTCGACGGCGCCGGGTTCGCGTTCGCTCCGGACGGGACCGACGACCGCGCCATCCCCGGGCTGCAGGGCACCGAGATGTGGCTGTCCATCATCTGGCTGCTCTCGGACTACCTGGGCCTGTCCGACGCCGTCGGCTACCGTCCGCGCGGCGTGCACCGGCCGGAGCCGCTGGTCAGTCCTCGGTAAACCACCCGGAAGCGCCGAGTTCGGTTCCGATCCGGCGGGCGTAGTGGTCGAAGCAGACCCGTGCCGACAGCTCCCGCCGGCTCGACGCGCCGCACTTGTCGGGCAGCCGTCGCTGATCTTCCAGGCCCAGGTGCGGCACCTCCTGTCCTCGAACACCCTTCACGACAGCTACACCGTGGTGGACCTCGCGCGGCTGGTGGAGATCAAACTGCGGGTGGATCCCTCAGGCGTCCTGGTCGGCAACTACCCCCTGCCCTGATTCGGGGCACGCGGGGGTCTACTAGCCTGATCTGGTGGACCCCCGCACCCGCCGACTGGTGACTTCGCTCGTACTGGCTGCCCTGGTCGCCATGGTCGTCATCGCGGCCCTCGTCCGCTGACACTCAGGCAACTAACGTAAGGCCGCATGACCGTACTGATGCCACGCCTCCGGCGCGGCGGGCCATGGGGCTGGAACTCCCGGCCTTCCCTCGTCACTCCGGTCGCTTCGCTCCCTCCGCTCCTCAGTCCAGGCCGGGAGGCCCCATGACCGGCACCACCGGAGCGCGGTCGCCGTACCTGATGCGAGCGGGGCTGGTGCGCAACGTCCGGTCCGCCGAGCATCTGACCACCTTCGTGGTGTCCGGGGTGGCGACGGTCCTGATCACCCGCCTGTTCCTCGGCCTGAGCGGCTACCCGCAGATCGGCGGCAAGGGCCTGCACATCGCCCACGTGCTGCCGGGCGGCCTGCTGATGCTGGTGTCGATCTCCCTGCTGCTCGCGTACGTCGGCCCGGTCGTGCGGCCCGCGGCAGCACTGATCGGCGGGGTCGGGTTCGGCCTGTTCATCGACGAGGTCGGGAAGTTCGTCACCTCGGACAACAACTACTTCTACCAACCGACCGCAGCGATCGTGTACGTCGTCTTCGTGCTGATCGTGCTCGGCACCCGCTTCCTCACCACCCGCCGTCCGATCGACCAACGCGAGCAGCTGGCCAACGTGGTCGACCACGCCGTCGAAGGGGTCGCCGGTGGCCTCTCGCGGCGCCGGCTGGCCCAGGCCTCGGAGCAGCTGCGCCAGGTCAGCCTGGACGTCGACGGTCGCCGCGAGACCAGAGACCTGCTGGCCGCGTGCCCGGCCGACGAGGTGGAGCTCGCCGCTCCGGTCGACGCTGCCTGGCAGGCATTGCAGCGTGGGTTCGACCGGCTGGCCACCCATCCACTCGCGCCTCGGGTGGCAGTCGCCGTACTGGTCGTGCAAGCGATCGGTGCGCCCGCCATCGCGGCCGCGATCCGGTTCGACGACGGGCTGGTCGCGGACTTGCCGGTCCTGGGCGTGGCGGCGGGAAGCTTGCTGTCGGCCTCTTTCACGCTGCGCGGCGGACTGCAGTTGCGGAAGAAGAACAGGGTCCGTGCGGTCCGGTTGTTCGAGCTGGCGGTGCTGGTGTCGTTGCTGGTCACTCAGGTGTTCCAGTTCGCGGGCACGCAGTTCGCGGCGGTGACCGGGATGCTGCTCGACCTCGCACTGCTCGGCCTGCTCAGCGCCGAACGCGACCGGCTGCGTCGCAAGGAGACCGAGGCGACGAAGGCTAAGACGTGGGGACTGCCGCCGGATCCGAATCGGCCTCCGTTCCCCGAGGACCCGTCGGATCCTGTGTAGCCTTCCAGCTCGCGTTGCGGCCGAAGAACAGTGGTGACATGGTCGCGACGAAGTACACCGCGCCGGCTGCGAGCAGTGCGGGCACCAGACCGACGCCTGCGATCGCCGCACCGGCCACGACGCCACCGAGCGGTACGCCGAGCCACGCGACCGAGTCGGCCAGTGAGTTGACCCGGCCGAGCATGTGCCGGGGAATGCGCTCGATGAACAGCGCGCCCAGCACCGGGTTGATGAAACCGGCCCCGATACCGCCCACGGCGTACACCGCCATCACTGCCCACACAGGTGCGTCGAACGCCATCACCACGAACCGTGGCGCACCACAGATCAGGAACGCCACCGTGAAGACCAGCTTCCGCGGGATGCGATCGCCGACCGCCGACGCGACCAGCGCGAACAGCGTGGCGGTCACCCCGAACGACGTGAGGATCAGGCTGGTGTGGCCGGGCCCGAAGCCGTGCTCCTTGATCCAGACCGGCAGCAGTACGGCGCCGATCGCGACATCGAGCAGGTTGGTCACCGCGATCATCATGACGAGCGGCATCATCAGCTTGTCCCTGCGGAGGAATCGCCAGCCGTCGAGCAACCGCTCCTTGTAGCTGCCCTCGTCCGGGCTGTCGGCCTTCTCGTGCTTCCTGGGGATCCAGCGGGAGATGAGTACGGCGCAGACGCCGAACGACGCCGCGTCGATCCACAACGCGTTGACTTCGCCGACGAGCGTGATCAGTCCGCCGGCGACAGCGAACGCGATGAACCCCGCCAGTCGCTCGGTCGTGCTCTCCAGTCCGGTCACGCGTTCCAGCGGCACCTTCGCGGCGTGCGCGATGTCAGGGATGAGCGTTGCCTTGGCCGCGTCGCCCGGTCCACGGAGTGCTCCGGCTACGGCGACCAGCGCGAGCAACAGCGGGAACGACAGTGCGTTCATCGTGTGCAGCAAGGGAATCAGCGCCACCACGCCGGTGCTGACCGTGTCCGCCAGCACGCTGATCCGCCGCGGTCCGACCCGATCGATCATCGGTCCGCCGACCGCCTTGGACAGCACCAGCGGGCCCATCTCCGCCAACGCCACCAGACCGGTCTTGAACGGCGACCCCGTGGTCGTCAGCACGAACCACGGAATCGCGATCGCGCTCACCCGGGTGCCGCAGATCGACACCACGTTGGCGACCAGGAAGGCCACCAGCGGCGCGCGATCCCCAGTTGTTCTTGCCCGCCTCACGCCGTACCTCGCCCTCTTACCTGGTCTCGCGCGGGTAGGCCTGGATCTGGACCGACACCTGCTCGGCACCCTCCGGCAGGGGTGCGGTGAGGTCTGGTGTCTTGTACTTCTCGAACACCGCCATCACCTCCGCCAGCATCGCCTTCAGCTCCTCGGGGCGGAGGTGGAACATGTAGTCCGACAGCATGCTGGCGTCGCGCCACTCCGGCGGCAGCGTCTGCATCGCGTCGATGAACCCGAACATGTTCTCCGCGTACGACTGCCCGAGCCCGTGCAGGTATCCCAGCGTCAGCTCCGGCTCCTGGTCGAGTAGCTCGGCCGCGTCGAAGGCTGTCCCCTGGTGCGCCGACTTCCACCACCGGTCTCGCGCGTTCCCGCGGGTGTCGTCCTCCACCACCAGCCCTGCCTCGGCCAGTTGCCGCAGGTGGTAGCTGGTGGCGCCGGTGTTCACCCCGAGCCGCCCGGCCAGCGTGGTCGCCGTCTGCGGGCCGTACATCCGCAGCAGCCCGAGCATGCGGTTCCGCATCGGGTGCGCCAGCGCGCGGATCAGGTGCCGGTCCAGGCGGACTGTCTTGCCGCCGACCAGGGCCGCCTCTGCAGGTTCGTCATCGCTCATGTCTTCGAGGGTAGGTCTGCAAAGTCAGTTTGCAAAGAGGTTTTGCAAACAGGTTGTGCGGTTGGTTGTCCACAGCTTGCGAATCGGTGGTCGGGCCGGGGTGGGATCGCGGCATCTTCTCTGTCGAGAAACGGGACCGGGTGTGCCGCCGTGGCTGCCGGACCGTCCGACGAAACGGAGAAACCCAGCCATGATGCGAGTGATGCTCGAGGCCGACGACTACTGCGACGTCCCGGCCGAGCTGATGACGTTCGACGACGGCGTGGTGGTGTTCTGGCGCGACGGTGAGGAGGTCGGCCGGCACCGCCAGGCACGCATCCGGTCCCTCGAGGTGCTCGACACTCGCTCGATGACGCACCGGATCAAGACCGCCCGCAAGAACCACCCGAACGCGTTCCGTCCATGGTCCACCGACGAGGAGGAGACGCTGGCCGAGCTCTACCGCAGCGGCGCCACCAAGGACGAGCTGGTCGAGGCCCTGGGTCGCCAACAGGGTGGGATCGCCACCCGCCTGCGCGCCCTTGGCCTCCTGAAGGAGGACGAGAAACTCAAGTGACGCAGGGTGGCTGTGCGGGGTCGGGCGAGACCCTTTTGTGATCGGACCGAGGGGTCGGGGACAATGGCGCGATGCAGTCAGACGTGGATCCGGATCGGAGCTCCGGCGAGCCGGCCACCGGTTCCGGAGCGGAGTCCGGCATGCGCGACGTGATCCGTCCCGCGCTCCTGGACCAGACCGGCCTCGTCCGGGCGGTCGCCTCGGGCCGCCGTCGCGGCCTGGAACCACCGCACTACCAGCGCGTGGAGCTCCGCTACGTCGACCTCAAGGACGTCCGTCACCTCCAGATCACCGAGTACGACGAACGCCAGGCGCACACCCGCAACGTCGCCGGACCGGAGGCGGAGAAGGCCGTCGACGAGCTGCTGGACCTCCCGTACGGGACGTGGCACGTCGAGACGACGACCGAGACGCTGCGGCTGCGGTACACGAAGAAGGGCAAGGAGCTGGTCCACCGGCAGGCGGACAGCCGGGAGCAGGCGACCAGCCACGACCGGGTGAAGCAGCGGGTGCTCGAGCCGGACGCGCCGTTCCTGATCGAGCTCGGGATCAGCGACCACCACGGACGGGTGAAGCCGTCCCGCCAGGCGAAGTACAAGCAGGTCGAGGAGTTCTGCAAGCAGCTCGCGCCGGCCCTCGACGAGGCGATCTCCGCAGGCCGGATCGCCACCGGCAGGCCGCTGCAGGTGGTCGACCTCGGCTGCGGCAACGCGTACCTGACGCTCGCCGCCTACCACCTGCTGACCGCGGCCGGTCACGACGTACGGATGACCGGCATCGACCACAACCCGGCGGCGCGCAAGCGCAACACCAGGGTGGTGACGGCGCTCGGCTGGCAGGAGCACCTGCGGTTCGTCGACGCGACCATCCAGGACGCGGAGCTCGACGTACGCCCAGACGTCGTACTCGCGCTCCACGCCTGCGACACGGCCACGGACGACGCCCTGGCCCGAGCGGTCCGTTGGGAGGCGCCGCTGGTGCTCGCAGCTCCGTGTTGCCATCACGACATCCAAAAGCAGCTCAAAGGCGTCACACCACCGGCGCCTTATGCGCTGATGACGCGATATGGCATCGTTCGTGAGCGATTTGCCGACGTCCTGACGGATACCCTCCGGGCGGCGGTCCTGCGACAGGTCGGATACCGGGTGGAGGTAGTGCAGTTCGTGGACAGTCAGCACACCCCCCGCAACCTCCTGCTCCGCGCCGCCCGAACCAACGCCCACCCCACCCCCGACCTCCACACCGAGTACCAGTCCCTCACCGACGCCTGGCAAGTAACCCCCCGCCTGGCCCAACTCCTCCTCCCACCCCGAACCACCCGAACCCCCCACCAAGCACCCGCCCCCACTCCGGCGGCCTCCGCCGCTCCGGGGACCTCCGCTGCTCCGGCGGCGCCCTCGGGTGCCGGTGCATCGACCGCCTCGCCCTCGGGTGACACGCCTGCTGCGGCAGGACCTGCCGCCGACGCCGCCGATGGTCCCGGTGTGGAGGTGGGCGAGTGATGCGGATCCGGGCTGGCCTCGCCTTGCTGGCGGCCGGATTCTTCAGCCTTGCCGGTACGGCTCTCCCAGCCGGAGCATCAGCCCCAGCGCCCCAGTCGGCCACCAGTGTGCAGGCGGCCACGCCGCCCTCCGCCGTGCAGGCCGCGTCGCAAGCCTCGGCCGTGCAGGCGGCGTCGCCGCCCTCCGCCGGGCAGGTCGCGGCGCCCCACGCCGGCGTGCAGGCTGCGTCGCCGCCGTCCGCCGCGCAGGTTGCGGCGCCGCGCACCGGCGTGCAGGGGCCTGCGGCTGATCCGTCGCCGGGGGTGAAGAAGTTCTTCACGATGCGCGACGAGCGGATCACCGAGTCGTCCGGCCTGGCGAAGGGCCATAAGTACGAGCTGTGGTGGACGGTGAACGACTCCGGCGACCGCGCGCGGGTGTTCGGCGTCGACAACACCGGCAAGGTCCGGATGGTGCTCGGCTTCAAGGCGGACGTGCAGGACGTCGAGGCAGTCGCGGTCGACGGCGACGGCACGATCTACATCGCCGACATCGGCGACGCGAAGGCCAACCGGGACCAGATCGAGATCTACACGATCCCGGAGCCGGCCGAGCTCGCCGACAACACCAACGTGACCTACCACCGGTACGACTTCACCTACCCGGACGGCGCGCACGACGCCGAGACGCTGCTGGTCGAGCCCGGTACGAACCAGCTGTTCATCGTCACGAAGTCCACGAAGGGCGCCGGTGCGATCTACGCGGCCCCGCCGTCGCCGTCCCGCCAGGGCACCAACGAGCTCACCAAACTCGCTCCCGCCCCGGCCGGCACGTTCACCGACGGCACCTTCCTCCCGGACGGCCAGCGAGTGGTACTGCGGACCTACACCGGCATCTCCACCATCGCCTGGGGCGAGACCCCCACCCTGGTCGCGAGTGCCACGGTCTCCGCGTCGCAGGGCGAGTCGGTCGCCGTCGGCCCCGACGACCAGACGGTCCTGGCCGGCACCGAAGGCGCAGACTCGCCCGTCTACCAGGTCCCCGTCCCCGCGAAGAAGGCCGGCGCCACCCCGCCCGCCGCCTCCGCGACCCCCAATCCGGCCACTGGCAGCGAGTCGGGCAACGAACCGGCCAAGAGCAACAACCTCCGCTGGATCCTGATCGGCGCCGCCGCCTTCGCCCTGCTCATCACCATCATCACCTTCCCCCCAGGCCGCCGCGAACGCCTGGACCGGATGGCCGAAAACGCCCGCCTGACCGGCCAATCCCCACCCACGCCCCACCGCCGAACCCACACCTGACCGGCCTCACCCGCCCCGCCCGCACGTGAAACAGCCGCCACCCGGACTGCGAGTGGCGGCTGTTCTGCGTGTTCCGCAGGTGAACTACTTCTGGCGGTCGACCACGTAGTCGATGGCGTGGGTCAGTTTCTCGACGTCGTCGGGGTCTACCGAGGGGAACATGGCGACGCGGAGCTGGTTGCGGCCGAGTTTGCGGTAGGGCTCGGTGTCCACGATGCCGTTGGCGCGCAGCGTCTTGGCGACGGCGGCGGCGTCGATGGAGTCGTCGAGGTCGACGGTTCCGATGACCAGGGAGCGGGCGTCCGGGTCCTCGACGTACGGCGTGGCGTAGTCCGACTTCTCGGCCCACGTGTACAGCCGGTTGCTGGAGTCGGTCGTCCGGGCGACGCTCCACTCCAGGCCGCCCTGGTTGTTGATCCAGTCGGTCTGCTCCGCCATCAGGAACAGCGTGGCCAGCGACGGCGTGTTGTACGTCTGATGCTTGCTGGAGTTGTCGACCGCGGTGGCGAGGTCCAGGAACGCCGGGATCCAGCGGCCGCTCGCGGTGATCTCCTCGACCCGGGCCAGCGCGGCCGGGCTCATCACGGCGATCCACAGGCCGCCATCGGAGGCGAAGCACTTCTGCGGCGCGAAGTAGTAGACGTCGACCTCGTTGATGTTGACCGGCAGGCCGCCGGCGCCGGAGGTGGCGTCGATCGCGACCAGCGCGCCCTCGTCGGCGCCCTCGACCCGCTTGACCGGGGCCATCACACCGGTCGAGGTCTCGTTGTGCGGCCACGCGTACAGGTCGACGCCGGCCTCGGCGACCGCGGCCGGACGGGTGCCTGGGTCGGACTTGACGATGCTCGGCTCGCCCAGGTGCGGCGCGAGCTGCGCGGCCTTGGCGAACTTCGAGGAGAACTCGCCGAAGCTCAGGTGCTGGCTCTTCTCCCGGATCAGCCCGAACGTCGCGACGTCCCAGAACGCGGTCGACCCGCCGTTGCCAAGCACGACCTGGTAGCCGTCCGGCAGCTGGAACAGGTCGGACACGCCCTGCTGCACCCGGGCCACCAGGTTCTTCACCGGCGCCTGGCGGTGCGACGTGCCGAGCAGCTTGGCGCCCTCGGTTGCGAGCGCGGCGACGGCCTCCGGACGCACCTTCGACGGTCCCGCGCCGAAGCGGCCGTCCGCGGGCTTGAGCTCTGCAGGAATCTGAATGTCGCTGGTCACCAGCGGTTTCCCTTCGTCGTCTGCGTTTCAGTAGCCGACGACGCTGTCAGCGCACCCCATCCTCCCACACCGCCCCGAACCCCCACCCGCGGGTCTCACCCAACACGCACAGCCCGGACTCGCGCATGCACGGGACCCGCGCCGGCGCGGGAGGCGAGGCGGACCAAGCCGCCCCCCGTGGAGCGGGAGGCGTCCGCCTCGCCGCCCGGGCGGCGCTACGACGGTTACTCGTGCTTGCGGGTGGTGGTTTCGGTGCCGGTCAGCAGGGCTACGGGGCCGTCGGGGCCTTCGGTCCATTCGCCGCAGGCGCCGCCGCCTTCGGCCACCTCGAGCTCGAGCGGGGTGCCGTCCATGCGGAGCGCCGGGTGGTAGTACTTGGCGACCCGCTCCGCCTCGCCCTCGATGTAGTGGCCGATCAGCGCGCGGCGGAAGCGGTCGGTGGTGACGTTCGGCGCGCTGCCGTGGACCAGGGCGCCGTGGAAGAACAGCACGTCCCCAGGCTCCATCTCGACCGGTACGGCGGCCTCCGGGTCGGGCAGCGGGACCGTGATGTCGGTGAAGCTGACCTTGGTGTCAGCTTTCTCGGTGCACAGGATCGGCCAGCGGTGGCTACCGGGGACGACCTCGAGGCAGCCGTTCGCCGTGTCCACCCGGTCGAGCGCCATCCAGGCGGCGATGCACGTCCCCGGCTCAGCCTTCAGGTAGAAGTTGTCCTGGTGCAGCGCCTGCCCGCGTGAGCCCGGCGGCTTGAAGTACAGCATCGTCTGGACCGCGTACGGCGACCTGCCGAGCAGCGCCGTCATCACGTGGTCGATCCGCTCGTCGGTCAGCCAGCTCAGCGAGACGTCGTCCCAGCGGTGCATCTGCGCCATCCGCGGGTACCTGCGCAGCGGGTCGCGGCTCTCGGAGGTGTGGCCGGCGAAGTCGTGCGGGTCCGACCCGCGCTTCCGCAGTTCCATGTAGTGGTCCCGCAGCCGCTCGGCCTCGTCCGTGCTGAACAGGCCGCGCACCAGCGTGTACCCGGTGCGGTCGAACTGTTCCTTGTACGTCGAGGCCTGGTTCTCCTCGACCTTGTACGAAACGCTCATGCGCTGCTCCCGCAGTAGTCCCGGTGAGATGTCCCGGATCGCCGTACTCTGTTTCTGACACTGCAATTCTCCGAGCTGACGGCTGCCTCGGACCACGGAGGATCGGCGCAAGGAGTTGGACTATTGGCGCACGGACTGGCGGCGGGCGAACCGCTGACGCTACGGCTGCTGTCGGCGCCGACCTTCTGGCGCTGTGAGCCCAGTTGGTCGTGGGTGTCTCGGCAGTTGCACGACCACCTGCTGTGGTGTGTGCTGGACGGCCGCGGGCGGCTGGAGCTGGACGGGGCCGAGCAGGAGCTCCGTCCGGGCATCTGCGCGGTCTTCGCGCCCGGCGATGCCCCGACCGCCGGCCACGATCCCAAGCGTCGCCTGCTGGTCTTCGGCATGCATTTCGAAGCAGGGGGCAGCGGGGTGGTGCCGGGGGTTCGGTGGGGTGAGGTGCTGGACCGGGAGCTGCTGGGGGTGCTGGCCCGGGCTTGTGATGCGGGCTATCGGCGGGGTGACCTGTTGGGCAGGCGGCAGGCTGAGCTGTGTTTGGAGCAGTTGCTGGGGATGATCTGGGATGCGGTGCACAACCCAGGGCGGAGTGGCACGGATACCGCGGTCGATGACGTGGCTCGGCAGCTTCGGCAGGATCCTGGGCGGGAGTGGACGGTGGCGGAGATGGCGGGCCGGGCGGCCTTGTCCCGGGCGCAGTTCACGCGGCGGTTCGTCGCGCAGTTGGGCATGTCGCCGGCGCAGTACCTCATCCAGGCGCGGATCGATCGGGCCGACCAGTTGCTCACCGAGACCGGGATGACGGTGACGCAGGTTGCTGCCGCGCTGGGGTATACCGATGTGCCGTACTTCAGCAGGCAGTACAAGCAGCGCACGGGCAGGTCGCCGAGCAGCACCCGCCCGTGAGCGCCAGAAGGCTTTCTAGGCCCAACTGGGGTTCCAGCCCTCGATGGAGGTGGCGGGGCGGGTGGGCGGACCGGAGTAGATGGCGGACGGGCGGATCAGCCGGCCGGTGCGCTTCTGCTCCAGGACGTGCGCGCTCCAGCCGGCCGTGCGGGCGCAGGTGAACATGGACGTGAACATCGGCGGCGGCACTTCGGCGAAGTCCAGCACGATGGCTGCCCAGAACTCCACGTTCGTCTCGAGCACCCGGTCCGGCCGGCGTTCGCGCAGCTCGGTGAGTGCGGCCTGCTCCAAGGCCTCAGCCACCTCGTAGCGCGGTGCGTCGAGTTCTTGCGCCGTACGACGAAGCACCCGAGCCCGCGGGTCCTCCGCGCGGTACACGCGGTGCCCGAAGCCCATCAGCCGTTCACCGGCGTCCAGCAGACCCTTGACGTAGGCACGCGCGTCGCCGCTGCGCTCCACACCCTCGATCATCGTCAGCACGCGGGCAGGCGCTCCACCGTGCAGCGGGCCGGACATGGCGCCGACAGCACCGGACAGCGCAGCTGCCACGTCCGCACCGGTGGAGGCGATCACCCGGGCGGTGAACGTGGAGGCGTTCATGCCGTGCTCGGCTGCTGAGGTCCAGTAGGCGTCGACGGCCTTCACGTGCTTCGGATCGGGCTCGCCGCGCCAGCGGATCATGAACCGCTCGGTGATCGTCTTCGCCTTGTCCACCTCGCGTTGCGGCACCATCGGTTGCCCGATGCCACGAGCGGCCTGGGCGACGTACGACAGCGCCATCACCGCGGCGCGGGAGAGGTCCTCACGGGCCTGTACGTCGTCGATGTCGTAGAGCGGCCGCAGACCCCAGGCGGGTGCGAGCATCGCCAGCGCGGACTGTACGTCGACCCGCACGTCGCCGGTGTGGACCGGCAGCGGGAACGGCTCGGCCGGCGGCAGACCGGGGGCGAACGCGCCGTCGACGAGCAGGCCCCAGACGTTCTCGAACGGCACCCGGCCGACCAGGTCCTCGATGTCCACGCCGCGATAGCGCAGCGCCGAACCTTCCTTGTCCGGCTCGGCGATCTGCGTGTCGAACGCGACCACGCCCTCCAGGCCGTGCTGCACCTCGGTCCTCGGATCTGACATGCGGCTCCCTCGTGCTCGTGGTCAGCGCACCTGGCCCACCAGCGGCCTGGGCGCACTGCTAGGCGCCCAGGCAGCATAGTTCTCGGCGGCAACCCCCGGACAGATCTGTGACGAGCTCGGCACGTCGCCACGCGCAGGCTTCGCCCGGGGATGAGACGGGGACTCGCGAGCGCGGGTGGCTGAACCTGGCAGAGGTCTACTCTCGTGCGCATGCCTGCCAAGCCTGTTCCTGGCCTCGGACTCGTGATCGGGGTCGTCCTCGGATATGCCGCGATGCTCGGCGCGTCCTACGCGATGACACGGCTCGCCATCGTGCGGGTCCAGCTGATGAACACCGACCTGGAGCGAGGTGCGCCCTGGCTCGGTCTGCTGGTCGGGATCGCTTTGGTGTCGGCGCTGCTGATGGCTGCGCCGGCGATCGGCGCGGGCGTCATGACCGGGGCCGGGGCGTTCATGACGCTGTTCGGCCTGTTGTTCGTGGTGCTGCCCGCCCGCCAGGCGTTCGATGTGGTCAAGCTGTTCCGCGTGCCCGGGACCCGGCAGCCGTTCTCCTACTCCTTGCTCGACGGATCGTTTCTGCTGCTGGGCCTGGTGCTGCTGATCGTCGGCGCACGGCGCTGGGCGTCGGACGCCAAGGTGTACCGGCTGCTGACCGCCCAAGGACAGGCGCAGGACCGGGTGTACGGCCAGACGTACCCAGCACAACAGCAGCAATGGGGCGGCTACCCCGGCCAGCAACAACAACCGCCGCACCCCGGCCAGCAACCGCAGCAGGGGCAGACGTTCCCCGGCCAGCAGCAACCGCAGCACTACGGTCAGCAACCGCCGGGCGGGCACCCGGGCCAGCAGCAACCGCCACGATAACTTTCCATGCAGGGCCTGCATCTGGCTCTGCATGGAAACACTGGTCGCCTATGCGTTCCACGGGGAGAGTGGCGCCAGGGCTGCGGCGGGGGTCGCGCGGATCGAGGCGTACTACAACGCCCTCTGGGACCGTAAGGCCACGCACAAGGGCTCCGACACGAGCACCATCGGCCTGCACGTCTGGGACCGGGAGGACACCACCTGCCTCTGGCCGTCCTGGCACGACACCAGCGACCTCCGGGTGGCCAGCCTGCACGCCCCGCTTTGCTACCAACGTGTCATCGGCGACATCTCGCCGTACGACGGTCCGGCCAAGCTGGCGCACGCAGTACGGCGTACCCCGGCCAGCTTCCTGGAGTTGGCGCCACCGTTCACCATGGCGGCGCTCCACCCGGCCGAGGAGCGACTGGACCTCTTCACCGACTCCATCGGCGTAGGCAGACTGTTCCAGCTGCGACTGGCAGACGGCTGGGTGTGGAGCAACCGCCCAGCCGCGGCACTGCTGTTCGCCGGTCTGACCGCTGCAGCCGCGCAAAGGGGCTGGAGCTACGCCGCGGCGTGCGGCTGGTTCATGGACGACAGCACGCCGTACGACGGTGTGCTCGCCGTACCGGGGGCGACGCACATCCTTGCCGACGGCAGGAGTCGCAGGCAGACGGTCACTCGGATCGAGTCCACCAGCGTCTGGTCCACCGACAGCCCGGACACCGTGGACGAGACAGCCGAAGCACTGCAGGACGTAGCGAAGTCGGTGGCCCGTCTGTGGCCCGGCACACCGACTGTGGATCTCAGCGGCGGCCGGGACTCCAGAGTGGTCGCTGCCGCCTTCCTCAAGGCCGGTGTGGACCTGAAGCTCAACAGCTACGACGCAGTCCCCGGCGAACTGCAGGTAGCCAAGTCGCTCGTCCAAGCACTGCCCTTCCAGGTCGAGCACACGACTCCAGCACCCACCAAGCCGCAGCCGATCAAGCCCACGGCCAACCCGCGACCGGTCACGCCGCCACCACTCGTCGACCGTGCCCTCCGCTGGCACCGGTACGCCGAAGGACTCCGGCCGGCCAGCTATCTCTTCCACGCCCCGCCGGCCACCCTCGCCAACGTCGCCCACCTGGCCATCGGCGGCGCCGGCGGAGAAGTTGCCCACGGCCACTTCTATCCCGCCGACGTGCTGCAGCTGGACGCGCTTCCCCTGCACGACAAGGTGTACGCCTTCGGCAACCGCCTGCAAACCCGGCTGATGCCGACCGCCGGTCCGGCTGAGCTTGCCCGTGCCGCCGTCGCCGAGCAGATCGACCGGGTGCTGCGCACCGCGGTGCACGGCGGCATCGAGAACGCGACCATGCTCGACTACTTCTATCTCGTCGAACGGCTACGGCGCTGGGGTACGACGGGGGAGCGCAGCGGAGTCGTGTCACCGCTGCTGATCCCGTCGTTCGTCCGGGCGGCGTTCGCGTTGAGCCCGGCGCAACGGGTCGACAACGCCTTGCATCAGCAGCTCGTCCACAGGTTGATCCCGGAGTGGGCGGACATCCCGTTCTTCAAGCCCCAACCGGCGCCCGCGCCGAGCGCCGGCCCGACCGCGCTGCCTCGCCGACGCCCCCGACCGCGATCTCATCGCAGAGCTCATCACGGACGTCGACGGCTTCGACCCGCAAGCAGTCAGCACGCTGTGGGCGGCCTCCATAGCCGGCGCGAGTTCGGCGGCGGGCGAGGCCGCGCTCAACCAGGCGCTCTGGCGCGCGACCTTCGACCAGCACCTCGACGAGGTCAACCGCCACCTACCACCAGCGACCCCCAGGCCAACGGTCCTGGTAAGCAGCAGCCCGCCTGCCCCCAAGCCCACCAGACGTGTGGCGAAGCACCCCGTCGTACGGCGGCTGGCCCGCAACCGGGTGTGGAAGGCGTTCCGGCGTACCAGAGTCGGGCGATCCTGGCGGAGCCTCAGTCAGTAGGCTCGGATCGTGGATCTTGCAGAGATGCGGCGCCTCTACCAGCTCGGCGAACTGCTCGAGAGCCAGGTGGACCCGGACCCGATCGTCCAGTTCCGCACCTGGCTCGGGCAAGCGACCGAGGCCGGCCTGCCCGAGCCAAACGCGATGGTGCTGGCGACCGCAGACGCCGACGGCCGCCCGTCCGCCCGGACCGTCCTTCTCAAAGGCCTGGACGCCCGCGGCTTCGTGTTCTACACCAACCAGCAGTCCCGCAAGGCCGACGACCTGGCCGCGAACCCGCACTGCGCGCTCGTCTTCCCCTGGCACGCGATGGAGCGCCAGGTCCGGGTCGAGGGCACGGTGAGCAAGCTCCCGGCCGAGGAGGTCGACGCGTACTTCGCCGCCCGCCCGCGCGAGTCACAACTCGGCGCGTGGGCGTCGCAGCAGAGCCAGCCGGTCGAGTCGCGCGAGGAGCTCGACCTGCAGTACGCGTCGTACGAGCGCCAGTGGCCGGAGGGCACCGAGATCTCCACGCCGTACTTCTGGGGTGGCTACATCGTCTACCCGCACGTCTTGGAGTTCTGGCAGGGCCGGACCGGCCGGCTGCACGACCGCCTGGCCTACCGCCGCACCAGCTCCGACGGCTGGGAGCTCTCCCGGCTCCAGCCCTGAGGGTCCGAGGTCTCGCGGAAGCCGTACCGCTCCCACCACCGCACCAGCGGGCCCGGCGCCCACCAGTTCCGGTGGCCGAGCAGCCGCATGGTCGCCGGCACCAGCAGCGCCCGGACGATGGTCGCGTCGAGCGCGATCGCGATCACCAGCCCGACCCCGATCATCTTCACGAACACGATGCCCGAGGTGGAGAACGCGGCCACCACGATGATCAGCAGCAACGCCGCGCTGGTGATGATCCCGCCGGTGCGCTGCAGCCCGAGCGCGACCGCCTGGGTGTTGTCGCCGGTCCGGTCGTACTCCTCCCGGATCCGGCTGAGCAGGAACACCTCGTAGTCCATCGACAGCCCGAACAGCACGGCGAACAGCAGCACCGGGTTGGTCGCGTCGAGGAACCCGGCCGGGGTGAAGTCGAGCAGCCCGGACAGGTTGCCGTCCTGGAAGATCCACACCATCGCGCCGAACGCGGCCGACAGCGACAGCACGTTCATCACCAGCGCCTTGGCCGGCAGCACGAAGGAGCCGAAGGCAACGAACAGCAGCACGAACGTCACCAGCACGATGAACCCGGCCATGTACGGCGCCCGCTCGGCCAGCACGTCGAGCAGGTCGATCACCGCCGCCGTCTCACCACCGACCTCGACCGAGGTCCCGGTCGGCGCCGCCACTGCCCGCACATTGTGTACGACGTCCCGCGCGGGCAACTCCTGTCCGGTGAAGTGCGTGTGCACGACCACCGAAGCGACACCGTCCTGGTAGCCACCGAGCCGCACGTTGTCGACATCCGCGATCTGCCGCAATGTGCCCACGTAGCCCGCCAACGCTGCCGACGGATCAGCCGGCGGCGAGTCGAACCGCACCGCCACGAAGATGTCCGACCCACCGGCCCCGGCGAAGTCCCGCTGCAGCGTCTCCGTCACGGTCCGGGACGTCGCTCCCTCAGGCAGCGCGCGATGGTCCACCCCACCCAACTGCGCCTGCAGGAAGGGGATCCCGAGCACCAGCAGCACCGGAATCAGCACCACCACATACCGCACCGGTCGCTTCATCACACTGTGCGCGAGCCGGTACCACACCCCATGCTCAGCCGAAGCCTTCCGCGGCCTGAAGATCCGCAGGTTGTTCACCCGATGCCCCAGGACGGCGAGCAGCGCGGGCAGCGCGGTCAACGCCGCCAGCATCGCGACCGCCACCGCGGCCGCACCGCCGTACGCCATCGAACGCAGGAACATCACCGGGAACAGCACCAGGCTGCTGATCGCGACGCCCACCGTGATCCCGGAGAACGCGACGGTCCGGCCGGCTGTCGACATCGTCACCGCCAGCGCGGTCTCCACGTCATTGCCCTTGGCAAGCTCCTCGCGGAACCGGGTGACGATGAACAGCGCGTAGTCGATCGCCAGCCCGAGCCCGATCATGGTGACGATGTTGATCGAGAAGATCGACACGTCGGTCACCAGCGACAGGCCGCGGAGCAGCACGAACGCGCCCAGGATCGCCAGCGCGCCGACGAACAGCGGCAGGCTGGCGGCGACCAGGCCGCCGAAGACGACGACCAGCAGCACCAGCACGATCGGCGTCGAGATGGTCTCCGCCCGGACGATGTCGTGCTCGGTCTGGGTGTTCACCTCCTCGAACACCGCCACCTCGCCGCCGACCTTCACGTCCAGACCGGCCGGGGCAGCGCGCAGCTTGTCGGCGATCCGGTCGAACGTCTCCAGCCGCGCTTCCTCGTCGGCGCCGGCCAATGTCAGTACGGCGTACGTGCTGTGCTGATCCTTGGACACGAACACCGGCGACCGAGTGCTCCAGTACGTCTGTTTGCCGGTCACCTCGGTCGACGGCAACCCGGCCAGGTGGCTCTCCACCGCCTGCCGGAAGGCCGGGTCGGCCACGGTCCGCGTCCCGCCGTCGTACAGCAGGATCACGTCGGTCCCGGTCGGGCCGATCGCCTTCTCGATGGTGGCGACCGCGCGATGCCCCTCGGTGTCGGGTGCGTCGAAGCCCCCGTTGGCAAGCGAGCCGAACACACCGGTGCCCCACGCGAGGCCGACGGCGACGAGAACAGCGGTCAGGGCGAGCACCAGGCGGCGGCGCCGATAGGTGAACCGGCCGAGCGTCTCGAACACGAAACTCTCCCCCAGGGCGTAGATTTGAGCGGCGGGCGACTGCGTGAACACCGTTAACTGTTAACGGTGTTAACTCTAGAGACCCGGTAGGCACGCTTGTCAAGGGAGAATCTGTGGAACCGAGTCGGCGCGATCGCCAACGAGCCGCGACGCTGGCCGAGATCAAGGCCGCCGCGCGGCGGTTGCTGGTCAGCGGAGGCGTGGCCGCGGTCGGCCTGCGCGCCGTCGCCCGCGAGCTCGGCCTCACCCCGCCCGCGCTCTACCGGTACTTCCCGAGCCACGAGGCGCTCCTCCAGGCCCTGATCGCCGACCTGTACGACGAGTTGACCGCCGCGCTGATGGAGTTGGCGCAGACCGAGGCCGACCCGGATCTGGGCGCCCAGCTCTACCTGCTCGCGAACGGCCTGCGGGACTGGGCGCTGGCCCACCCGGCCGAGTTCGGGCTGCTGTTCGGCACCGCGATCCCGGACCCGGACGCCGAAGGGCACGAGAACCTTCCCGGCCACCAGGCGGCGATGCGGTTCGCGGCGGTGTTCAAGGCGCTGGTCGCGCAGGTCTGGCACCAGAAGCCGTTCCCGCACCCGTCCGAGCAGGAGCTCGGCCCGGTGCTGGTGGCGCAGCTGTCCCGGAAGTCGGAGTACTTCGACGGGATGCCGGCCGGCGCGATCTACCTGGCGCTGAACTACTGGACCCGGCTGTACGGCCTGATCTGCATGGAGGTGTTCGGCCAGCTGCACTGGGCGCTGGAGGACGCCGGCGCCTACTTCGAGGCCCAGCTCTTCGAGATCGGCCAGGCGCTCGGGCTCGACTGTCCCGTGCCGGAGTAGCTCGACTGTCCCGTGCCGGAGCAACTCGGCTGTTCCGTGCCGGGACAGAAGGAAGCCCGCGGGCGCTTCCAGGCGAACGACCGGGTGGCCGAACTCTGGGTCAGGCGGACTGACCTGACTGCCCGCGGGCCCGGTGGCTGGCGTTGGATTGGCCGACCACATGCCCACTAAACCAGTGGTTGGCGGTTAGCCCGCCGCCACCTCACGAGTCCGATAGCAATTCATGCGTTGGACCACCTCCCTTCGCGTGTACCGAAAACCTACTGCCGGCCGGACCCCCGTTCAACCGGTTTTCGCCCAGGGATGAACGACAATCGGGGCCATGATCAGATTCGGCCTGATTCCGCTCGTCCTGCTGATAGGAACCGCCTGGTTCGCGTGGGCGTCGTACCGCCGGGCCGCCCGGGCAGAGCAGGCGCTGGCCGAGTTGCACGCCGAGAACCGGGCGCTGCTGCACGAGGCCAGGGCGCTGGAGCGGGCGGTCGCGGCTGCCGAGCAGGGCCTGCGTACGCTCAGCTCGCATCCGTCGGTGCCGCGAGACGTCGCGGTGACCGCCGACCTGACCCTCGCCGACGTCCGGCGACTGGTAGAACGCAAGGAGCTCGACGACTGATGGCAAAGCTGGGGAACGCCGCGGCCGCGGTGAAGGCCAAGGGCAGCGGCGGGGTCAAGGGCAAGGTGATCGGCGGTGTGGTGCTGGCCGTCATCTTCGTCATCGTGCTGTTCAACATCTTCAACTTCGCCGACACCGACGCGAACAAGATCGGCCTGCACTACGGCGGCGGCGTGGTCGAGGACAAGTCCTTCAAGTCGATCATCCCGCCGGGCTCGACGAACAAGCTGATCGGGCCGGGCGACACCGTCTACGCCTATCCGATCGACCAGCGCTCCTACATCATCGGCGGCGACGGCGCGGACACCGACACCGCCGACGAGGTCACCGTGGTCAGCAAGGACAACGTCCGGCTCGGCGTCCGGGTGCAGGTCTACTTCACCCTGAACCGCACCGAGGGGACGCTGAAGTCCTTCCACGAGCGGATCGGCCTGAAGACCGACGCCTACGAGGACGACGGCTGGAACGACATGCTGCAGAGCTACTTCCGGCCGCAGATCGACCGCGCGCTGTCGGCCGTCGCGACCAACTACAACTGGGCCGAGCTCTACAACAACGAGGCGAAGAAGTCCGCCTTCCAGAAGGCCGCGGCCGAGGAATTCACCCGGCTGCTGCCGGCCGCCGTCGGCGGCGACTACTTCTGCGGCCCGTCGTACACCGGGAACAACCCGTGCGGCGAGCTGTCGTTCACGATCCAGAAGCCGACGCCGCTGGACAAGGGCATCATCGACGGCCTGGAGGCCAAGCAGCGCGCCGAGCTGGCGAAGGCGACGCAG
Source organism: Kribbella sp. NPDC002412 (assembly GCF_053592935.1). Classification (NCBI taxonomy): domain Bacteria; kingdom Bacillati; phylum Actinomycetota; class Actinomycetes; order Propionibacteriales; family Kribbellaceae; genus Kribbella; species Kribbella sp. NPDC002412. The sequence goes on along the minus strand of NZ_JBSFBL010000039.1, from coordinate 69,704 downwards.
GAGCAGAAGAACCAGCAGGTCAACGTCGAGCTGCAGTCGGTCAAGCAGCAGGTCGCGTTGCTGGGGTCGCAGGGCTACCTGCTGAAAACCGCGATCGAGTCGGGCAAGATCCAGTTCATGGTGATCCCGCAGAACGGCAACGTCAGCATCCCGGTGCCGACCACCGGCCAGACCACCCCGCCGAACCAGTCCGGTCAGGCCGCCCAGCCGAACCGCTGATCCGATGACCTCCGCGCTGCCGTCCCACCTCGAGCTCGTGCAGGGTGTCGTCCTGCCGCGGCCGGTCGGCGCGGATCCGGTGCTCGACTTCGTCAACACTCGGTCCGACTGGACCACCGTCCGTGGCCCGGCCCGGACCGAGTGGCTGACGTCGTACGAGGCCTTCCTGATCTGGAACTCGTACGTCGGCCTGTTGCCGTCGGCGACCGTGGTCCGGCTGATCGAGCGGGCCAGCCGCAAGCCCACCGAGGCGGCCCGCCGGCTGCACGCGGCCCTGGAGTTCCGGGCCGATCTGTACGACGTCCTGATCGGCCACGCGACCGGTGGAGCCTTCGAGGCAGTGGCTCGGGTGATCGAGAAGGCATCAGGCCGGCGGCAGCTCCTGTGCACCGACGAGGGCGCGACCTGGGAATTGCCGGAGGACCTGGCGCTGCCCCTCGACAACGTGGCGTTGCTCGCGGGTGACCTGCTGACCGGCGATGCGCACGCGCACGTCCGGAGATGCCCGGGGGAGTCGTGCGGCTGGTTGTTCCTCGACCCCCGCGGACGGCGGCGCTGGTGCTCGATGGCGACCTGCGGCAACCGCGCGAAGGTCCGGGCCCACGCGGCCCGGGTGCGCTAGTTGAAGAGCGCCGGGTCGACGGCGATCCACGTGTGCCGGGCCCGGGCGAGGATACGGCCGTCGGCGTCGTACAAGGTGCTGGCGGTGAACGTCTTGCGGCCGTCTTCGCCCAGGTAGCGGCCGAGCGCGACACAGGCCTCGCCGACCTGCGGGCGAGCGTCGATGCACGCCGTCAGCTGGCCGAGCACCGACGGCCTGCCCTCCAGGTCGATCGCCCAGCCGCCCGGGCAGTCCAGCGCGGCCCACAGGAACACCGCATCCACCAGACCGTCGCCGCCGGTCGCGAGGTCGGCCGCCGGCCTCCACGTGCACGCCGTACGTCCGTCGCCCAACGGCCCAGGCTTGAGCTGCAGCCCACCTTCGTTGGCCGGGCCGCACACGAAGCACGACGGGAACGGGTGGTTCTTCAGACCCCGGTACGACGCCTCGGCCGCAAGAGCCTCCTCCGGTGTCACCGGATCGACGGCCACGTCGGCCAGAAACCCGGACTCCACCGGTACGGCGCTGGCCACCAGCGACTCGCCATCGGTCAGCCGCGCGCCGGACGGATCCGCGGCCAGCTGGAGCTCGCGCTCCAGCGGCGGCGGCATCCGCAAGGTCACCTGCGGCACAGTCCCGGCGTCGATCAGGCCGGCCAGCGCGGTCCCGACCTGCCCGGCCACGTAGCCGCCGTTGCCGGATCTCTCGGGGCCTTGAAACCGCTTGGCGATCCACATGCCCCATCACCCTAGTCGCTCACGGTTGGTGCGCCGCATTGCCACAGAAAGTAACCAAACAAACCTTTGCGTCCCGCTGGGCGGGAACGTTGCGGCGACCGGCGAAATACACAGGTGTGAGACCGATCCAGGCGGGAAAGAAGGAGTTTCAGAGAAATCTGAGGAATTCTCGGAGATTACTGAGCTGAGTACTCCTGTTCAAACGACCGTTTGAACTATGCTGACTGCAGGCTACGGCGAGTGAGCAGGTGGGGTGCCTGAGCAAGCAGTGGCCGGGGGGAAGGAGAACTCTGTGGAGACACCGGTCGAAACGACCCGGGAGAGGTTGCTCAACGTCGCTGAGCAGCGGTTCGGCGAGGGGGGTTACGAAGGCACGTCGCTGCGGGCCATCACGGTCGCGGCAGCCGCCAACATCGCGGCGGTCAACTACCACTTCGGCTCGAAGGAGGCACTGCTGCGCGCGGCGGTGGCGCGCGCGATGGCGCCGGTCAACACCGAACGCCGGCGCCGCCTCGATCAGCTCGAGGCCAAGGGCAACCCGACGCCGGAGGAGCTGATCCGAGCGTTCATCGAGCCCGGGCTGGACCTGGTCCTGCGCCGGGGTGACCGTGGCGCCGTGGTGGCGCGCTTCATCGGCCGGATCGCGTTCGATCCGAGCCAGCGGATCCGCGACCTGTACGCGGCCGAGTCCGACCCGATCGAGGCTCGGTACCTGGCCGCACTGCAGGCGGCACTACCGCACGCGACGCCGGACTCCGTCGCGTTCGGGTACGTGAACATGCTCGGTCTGCTCGCCCTGCACCAGTCGCAGGCGCTGTCGCGGGCACCGGGCCTGCAAGACGCGGAGGATTCCGGCAAGCTGGCCGAGAACCTGATCGCGTTCCTGGTCGCGGCCTTCGACCGCGGCCTGCGCGCCTGATCCGGAGGCGGCCGATCACCCGCGGCGCCCTGCCCGCGGCTCTTCGGACGCAACCGGACCAGCATCACAGGTGGTCTGGGCAGACCTGTCCAAGGATTGCTCACGGATGTTCGGACTGCCGGGTAACGCTGCATAATGGCGCTCCGTGGACCCCTGTGAAGTCGTGGTTGCCGTCGATCTCGGTGGAACCCGGATGAAGTGCGGCCTGGTCGCCGCGGACGGTGCCGTGCTGCACCGCGAGACCAGGCCGACACCCCGGGACGCTGGGGGCCGCGCCGTGCTCGACGCGCTGCTGGAGACCGTCGTCGAGCTCGGCCAGAAGGCGACCGCGGACGGCCATCGGGTGCGTGCGATCGGCGTCGTCGTCCCCGGTGTCATCGACGCCGCCACCGGCACCGTCAGCGCCGAGAACCTGGCCTGGGTCGGGACGCCGGTGCTCGCCGAGCTGACCGCCGCGGTCGGCGCGGACGTGCCGGTCGTGCTCGCCCACGACGTCCGCGCCGGCGGCTACGCCGAGCTCCGCCACGGCGCCCTCGCCGGTACGACGAACTCGATGTTCCTCCCGCTCGGCACCGGGATCGCGGCCGCGATGGTGGTCGACGGCTCCCTGGTCAGCGGCGACGGGTACGCCGGTGAACTCGGCCACACCCGGTTCGTGCATGGCGACGCCGCCGAGCAGTGCGCCTGCGGCCAGTGGGGCTGCCTCGAGACCGTGGCCTCCGCTGCCGCACTGGCCCGGCGGTACGGCGCTCGCACCGGGCGGACCGTGGACGGCGCCCGCGAGGTGCTGGAGCTGCTCGCGGCCGGCGACCCGGACGCCGCGCAGGTCTGGGAGGACGCGCTGACCGCCCTCGTCGACGCCCTCGTCCTCTACACGACCCTGGTCGCGCCCACGCGGATCGCGATCGGTGGTGGACTGGTGGGAGCAGGCGAGACGCTGCTGCAGCCACTCCGCGACGGCATCCACGCGCGGCTGACGTTCCAGCGCGAGCCGGAGATCGTCGCCGCCGTACTGGGTGAGGAGGCCGGCTGCCTCGGCGCCGCGCTGATGGCCTGGGACCGCGTGGCCGCGGACGAGAACGAGGGGACAGCATGACGACGTACCGAGTGGGCCGGCTGGTGACGCCGGACGACGTCTTGGAGAACGCCTGGATCCAGGTGGTCGACGAGGACATCGTCGCCCTGGGCCGCCGTTCCGACGGGATGCCGGCCGACGGCAAGCGGCCGGAGGACCTGGGCGACGCCACCGTCGTTCCGGGCTTCGTCGACATCCACACCCATGGCGGCGGCGGGTCGACGTACTCGACCACCGACCCGGAGGAGGCCCGCAAGGTCGCGGCCTTCCATGCCAAGCACGGTACGACGACGACCATGGCCAGCCTGGTCACGTCGCCGCTGGACGATCTGGTCTCGCAGACTGCATGCCTTGCCGATCTCGTCGCGGACGGCGTGATCGCAGGCGTGCACCTGGAAGGCCCGTTCCTGTCCGAGGCGCGCTGTGGTGCGCACGAGCCGTCCCTGCTCCGGCCGCCGCTGACGGACGACGTGGCGAAGGTGCTGAGCGACGTCGTCCGGATGGTGACGATCGCGCCGGAGCTCGAGAACGGGCTGGACGCCATCCGGCAGGTGGTCGACGCCGGCGCCGTCGCGGCGCTCGGGCACACCGACGCGACCTACGAGCAGATGATCGCGGGCGCGGACGCCGGGGCGACCGTGGCGACGCACCTGTTCAACGGGATGCGGCCGTTCCACCACCGCGACCCCGGCCCGGTCGGCGCCGCGATCAACGACGACCGGCTGCTGCTCGAGGTGATCAACGACGGGCTGCACCTGGATCCGCAGGTCGTCCGGGTCGCGCTGGCCGCCGCGGGCGTCAGCCGGATCGCGCTGATCACCGACGCGATGGAGGCGACCGGGATGCCGGAGGGCCGGTACAAGCTCGGCAACCTCGAGGTGGACGTGAAGGACGGGCTGGTGACGCTGGCCCACGGCACGCACTCGATCGCCGGCAGCACGCTGACGATGGACGTCGCCTACGCCAACGCGGTCAAGTCCGGGGTGTCGCTGGTGGACGCGTCCCGGATGGCGTCGACCACTCCGGCCCAGGCCTTCGGCTGGTACGACGTCGGCGCGATCGAGACCGGGAAGCGGGCCGACCTGGTGTTCCTGGACGCGGAGTACGCCGTCCAGAAGGTGATGCGGGCCGGGTCGTGGCTGGACTGATCGGCACCGTCACCCTCAACCTCGCGCTGGACGTCACCTACGAGGTCGACGAGCTCGTCGTCGGTGGCAGCCATCGCGTCGGCGGGATCCGGCAGCGGGCCGGCGGCAAGGGCGTGAACGTGGCCCGGGTGGCGTCGACGCTCGGGCACCAGGTGCTCGTCCTCGGGTTCGTCGGCGGTCTCACCGGTGAGCTGGTCGCCGAGGAGCTCTTCGACGCCGGGCTGACCGCCCTGCTGACACCGATCGCGGGCGAGACCCGCCGTACCGTTGCCATCGTCAACGGCGCCGACGGGGACGCGACGATCTTCAACGAGGCCGGTCCGTCGGTGACCGCGGACGAGTGGCGCGCGTTCCTCGACCGGATGCCGTGGGGACGGCTGGGAGTGCTCGCCTGCTCGGGCAGCCTGCCGCCGGGGCTGCCGGCCGATGCGTACGCCGAGATCGCCGTCCGGGCTCGGCATCACGACGTACTGACGGTGATCGACGCAGGTGGTGACGCGCTGACCGCGGCCGCCAAGGCCGGCGCGGTCGTGCGGTCCAACGCAGCCGAGTTGCGGGACGCATTAGGCGACACCACGGTCGAAGACGGCGCGCGGCAGCTGGTCCAGCTCGGCGCGACCGCGGCCGTGATCACCGACGGATCCCGCGGAATGGTTGCCGCCAGCCACAAAGGTGTCTGGCGCGCGCTCCCGGTCGAGAAGGTGTCCGGCAATCCCACCGGTGCGGGCGATGCGTGTACGGCGGTCGTCGCCGCAGCCGTCGCGGAGACGCCGGAGCCGGACTGGTCCGTCGTACTGAAGTCTGCTGTCGCCGCATCGGCTGCGGCGGTGCTGACGCCGGTTGCCGGCGACATCGATCTTGCCGCGTACCGGCGGTGGCAACCTCAGGTTGCCGTGAACTAGGAGGAGAGCTCATGCCGTTGGTTTCCGGGGCCGAGGTCGTGCTGGCCGCTGCCAAGGCCGGTCGGGGTGTCGGGGCGTTCAACGTGATCCAGCTGGAGCACGCGACCGCGCTGATCGCCGGCGCCGAGCAGGCCGGTGCGCCGGTCATCCTGCAGATCAGCGAGAACGCGGTGAAGTACCACGGCGCCCTGAAGCCGATCGGTGTCGCCACCCTCGCCGCCGCGGCCGCCGCCTCCGTCCCGGTCGTCGTCCACCTCGACCACGCGATGGACCGCGATCTGGTCACCGAGGCGGTCTCGCTCGGCTTCACCTCCGTCATGTACGACGCGTCGAAGCTCGAGTACGCCGACAACGTCGCGGCGACCAGCGAAGTGACCAAGTTCTGCCACGACCACGGCGTCTTCGTCGAGGCCGAGATCGGTGAGGTCGGCGGCAAGGACGGCGTCCACGCACCCGGCGCCCGGACCCGTCCCGACGAGGCCGTCGCCTTCGCCGAGGCGACCGGTGTCGACGCGCTCGCGGTCGCCGTCGGCTCGTCCCACGCGATGACCGAACGCACCGCGACCCTCGACTTCGACCTGATCGGCGAGCTGCACGCCGCGGTCGCCGTACCCCTCGTCCTGCACGGTTCGTCCGGCGTGGCCGACCCCGATCTGACCCGCGCCGTCGAGGCGGGCATGACAAAGGTCAACATCGCCACCCACCTCAACAACGTCTTCACCGCTGAGGTCCGTCAGGTCCTGTCCGGCAACCCCGCGCTCGTCGACACCCGCAAGTACCTGGGCCCGGCCCGCGATGCCGTGGCCGCCGAGGTTGCCCGCCTGCTGGGTGTTCTCAAGGCCGTCTGATGGCCGCCCAGCCTGGTCTCGCCCGTCGCCTGGGAGTCGGCGACGCAGTCGTGATCGGGCTGGGGTCGATGGTCGGCGCCGGGGTGTTCGCGGTGTGGACGCCTGCCGCGGAGGCGGCTGGGTCCGGGCTGTTGATCGGCCTGGTGATTGCCGCGGTGGTTGCCTACTGCAACGCGGTCTCGTCGGCCCAGCTGGCGGCCGTGTACCCGGTGTCGGGTGGCACCTACGTCTACGGCCGGGAACGGTTGGGGGAGTGGTGGGGTTTCGCGGCGGGGTGGTGCTTCGTCATCGGCAAGACCGCGTCGTGCGCGGCGATGGCTTTGACGTTCGCGACCTACGTGGCACCGCAGACCGAGTGGCTGCAACGACTGCTTGCGCTCGCGGCCGTGTTGGCGCTCGCTGCGGTGAACTACCGCGGCGTGACCAGGACCGCCCGGCTGACCAGGATCCTCGTCACCTGCACCTTGGCCGTGCTCGCCCTCGTGCTCATCCTGCTGTACACCGGTGACTCCCAGCGCAACGTGCCGGCCCTCACCGATACCTCCGTGTACGGCGTCCTGCAGGCCGCCGGACTGCTCTTCTTCGCGTTCGCCGGCTACGCGCGGATCGCGACGATGGGCGAGGAGGTCCGAGACCCCGCGCGGACCATCCCACGCGCGATCACCATCGCCCTGGTCATTGCCATCGGCATCTACTTGCTCGTCGGCATCGGGCTGCTGCGGGTGCTCGATCCCGCCGGCACCAGCGCACCACTGGCCGCGGCGGTCGGCGCGGCCTGGGCCGAACCAGTGGTGCGGGTCGGCGCGGCTCTGGCAAGTCTCGGTGCGTTGCTCGCCCTGATCGCCGGCATCGGCCGGACCACGCTGGCGATGGCTCGCAACCGCGATCTTCCCGGCTGGCTGGCCGCCGTACATCCTCGGTTCCAGGTCCCGCACCACGCCGAGCTCGCGCTCGCCGTGGTCGTCGGGATCCTGGTGCTCACCACCGACCTGCGCGGCGTGATCGGCTTCTCGTCGTTCGGTGTGCTGCTCTACTACGCGATCGCGAACGCCTCCGCGTTCACCCAACCGGCCGATCAGCGTCGCTGGCCGCGCGCCGTCAACGTGATCGGCCTGGTCGGTTGCGTCGTCCTCGCGGTCACCCTGCCCTGGACCTCGGCTGTGGTGGCCGCCGCCCTGCTCGCGGTCGCCCTGCTGGTACGGCGGCTCAGGAAAGGTCCCTCCGGATCCGCCAGAAGCTGAACCCGGTCAGCCCGAGCGCGAGCAGGATGAACAACCCGAACTCGCGCCACTGCAGTGCCCAGAACGTGTTGGCCTCGAAATACCGGACGTGCTGCCGGTAGCCCTCGTCGGCCAGCCGCTGGAAGCACGCGTCCCGCTTCGGGTTCGGGACCTCCTCCTGGCGCATGCCCGGCGGCGGACCTGGTTCGCAGTCGATGGTCCAGGAGGGCAGCGTGCTCAGCGCCTTGCCGGACTTGTCGACGGTCTCGTCGGACAGCTTCCATGCGCCGACGGCCCCGGTCGCGACCTCGATCTGCTTCACCTGTGGATCGGGTCCGGAGCCGTCGAGCATGAAGCCCCGGATGTTCTCCGCGGAGGCGATGATGGTCCGGTCCGTCGGCGCCATCAGGTGCGGCCGGATCAGGGTCGGCGTGAGGATCTGCACCAGGATCACGGCCGCCAGCGTGACCGCGAGGGCGACGAGAGTACGCCGTACGACGAGACCGACCGCGACCCCGAGCGCGAACGCGAAGGCGGCGTACCCGATCGGGACCAGGCCGCGGGCGGAGAACACCGGCGGGAACATCCGCGGCAGGTAGGTGTTCGAGTCCTGGCCGGCGTTGATCGCGTCGTCGATCGGGTCCGACCACCAGGTCACCGCGAGGCTGAGCACGGCGGTGATCGCGATCGCGGACAGGCCGGCGAACCCCACCTTCGTCGCCAGCCAGCGCCGCCGGCCGATGCTCTGGCTCCAGACCAGCCGGTGCGTCCCGGTCTCCAACTCGCGCGCGATCAGCGGTGCGCCCCAGAACGCCCCGACCACCGGCGGTACGGCGTACAGGAGTGCCTGGCCGATGTAGTACAGCTGCGGGGTGAGCCGCTCGAAGGACAGGTTGCGGATGAAGTCCGTGGTCAGCCGCCGGTAGTCGTCGGCGAGCCCCGGGCCGGTGACGACCAGGAAGCCGACGGCCACCGCGATCACCGCCGCGACCACCAGGAACTGGACGCGGAACTGCCGCCAGGTCAGCCAGATCATCGCTGCACCTCCAGAACCGGACGCTCGAGCTGAGCCGGGACGTTGCGTGACATGTAGGCCAGGACCAGGTCTTCGAGCGTGAGCTGGGTGACGTTCCAGGCCGGGTCGAGAATCGGCTGGTCGGTCCGGATCAGGAACGTGGACTGCCGGTCCGTGTGGCTCTCGGTCACCACGTGCTGGTCGCGCGGCAGATCCTTCGCGTCCTTCCGCGGCCCGGTGAGCCGGACGTGCGTCGCCAGCAGCGTGTCGATCTCGCCGCTCACCTGCACCCGCGAACCGACCAGCACGATCAAGTAGTCGCAGGCGCGTTCCAGGTCGGAGACGAGGTGCGACGACAGCAGGACGCTCAACTCCTGCTCGGCGACCGCCTCCATCAAGTCCTGCAGGAACTCGCGCCGGGCCAGCGGATCGAGCGCCGCGACCGGCTCGTCGAGGATCAGCAGCTCGGGCCGCTTCGCCAGCCCGAGCGTCAGCGCGAGCTGCGCCCGCTGCCCGCCCGACAGCTTCCCCGCACGCTGCTTCAGGTCGAACCCGAGACGCTGAATCCGCTGCTGGGCAAGGGAATCGTCCCACGCCGGATTGAGCCGCGCCCCGAGCTTCAGGTGATCGGCAACGCTCAGCCGGCTGTACGTCGGCGTGTCCTGCGCGACGTACCCCACCTTCGCCTGCTGCGTCCCGGCCGGCGCCTCCAGCACCTCGACCGACCCCGTGGTCGGCGTCAGCATCCCCACCGCCAGATTGAGCAACGTGCTCTTACCGGCACCGTTCGGCCCCACCAACCCGACCACGTGCCCCGACGGCACTTCCAGATCGCAGTCAGTCAACGCCCACCGCCGCCCGTACTTCTTCCCCAGCCCATGGGCCTGCAGAACCGTGGTCATCGCATCGATGGCGTAGCAACCCGGTCGATCCCGGCGAGGAGGTAACGCCATCTCCCTCCCTTCAGAAAGTGTCGGTGCGTGTTGCTTGGATCTTCGATGTGTCCCGTTACCGCCTGACTCCGACGCCTGCTCAGGAGCGCAAGGCTGGACGGCACGAGGGCTTTCGTGTCGTCGGCGCACAGGCATCCCGCGCGGAGGTGCTGTCGCGAAAGTGGGGACGGGTGCTCGTCCCGAAAGTCGGATGGATCAAGCTTCGGCTGTCCCGTCCGTTGCCGGGGGCGAAGTCGTACCGGGTGACCCGCGATCGGGCCGGTCGCTGGCAGCTGGCGTTCGCGGTCGCACCGGACCCGATCGCGGCGCCGGGCCTGACGAAGGTCGTCGGTGTGGACCGTGGCGTGGTCGTCTCCGCTGCATTGTCGACCGGTGAGCTCCTGCACTGCCCTGGGCTCAAGCCTGCTGAGAGGATCCGCCTGCTCCGGTTGCGGCGCCGTCTCGCCAGGGCTCAACGCGGGTCGAACCGGGGTGCCAGGACCAGGGCTGCGATCGCGCGACTGGTGGCACGCGAAACGGACCGGCGAAAGAACTGGGTCGAACAGACCTCCACCGATCTTGCGCGACGATTCGACCTGATCCGCGTGGAAGACCTCCGCATCCGGGCGATGACCCGCTCGGCCAAGGGGACGGTCGCCGCGCCGGAAAGGAACGTTCGGCAGAAGGCAGGCCTGAACCGCGGCATCCTCGGCAGTGGCTGGGGTGGTCTGGTCGAGCGGCTGGAGCACAAAGCCGTCGGCCGGGTGGAGAAGGTCGTAGCCACCTACACTTCGCAGACGTGCTCGCGGTGCGGGACGAGGGACGGGAAGGCGCGCGAGAGCCAAGCCGACTTCCGGTGCCGGTCCTGCGGCTACATCGCGAACGCGGACGTGAATGCTGCAGTCAACATCGCGGCAGGACGTGCCGTGACAGCGCGTGGAGCCGATGGAGTTCTGTCGGCTGGGAAGCGTGAACTTCAACTCGCCACCTCCGCGTGGAAGAGTCGAAATCCCCGTCCTTCGGGGCGGGGAGGGCGTCAAGCTATGTCCTCCTGAGCGGCGGTCCGAAAGGTTGTCATGAAGAGGGCCTCGATGCTTTCGTCGTCGAGGCCGGCTTTGCGGGCCTTGGTCAGCCAGCGGCGGAGGTCCTGCCGGAGCGGGCCGTGCGCGGCCAGCGAGTTGTCGGTCAGCGTCCGCGTGACGAAGGTTCCGCGGCCGGGGCGGGCCTGTACCAGACCTTCGTGCTCGAGCTCGCGGTAGGCCTTGAGCACCGTGTTCGGGTTGATCGCCAGCGTCGCGACCACGTCCTTCACGGTCGGCAGCTGGTCCCCCTCCCGCAGCAGCCCGAGCCGCAGCGCGTTCCGGGTCTGCTGAACGATCTGCTGGTACGGCGAGACCCCCGACCGGCCGTCCAGATGGAACTCGATCATCTACAACCCCATTCATCTAGGTAACTAGTACTATAGGGGTGTGACTTGAGACCGAGTCAAGAGGTGGGGGGCTCAGCGGATGGCGTCGTACCGGCGGAGCGCCTCGCGGCGGGCCTCGGCGTGGGCGACGACCGGGGCCGGGTAGCCGTCGGCGCCGCCGTGCTTCCACGGTTCGTGGGCGGCCTTGCCGTCGAGGTGCCGGAGCTCGGGGACCCAACGGCGGACGTACGCACCGTCCGGGTCGAACTTCGTGCCCTGCCCGACCGGGTTGAAGATCCGGAAGTACGGCGCCGCGTCCGCGCCGCAGCCGGCCACCCACTGCCAGTTCAGCGAGTTCGACGCGAGGTCGCCGTCGCGCAGCGACCGCATGAACCAGCGGGCGCCGTACTTCCAGTGCACGTGCAGGTCCTTGACCAGGAAGGATGCGACGACCATCCGGACCCGGTTGTGCACGAAGCCGGACCCGGCGAGCTGCCGCATCCCGGCGTCCACGAACGGGAATCCGGTCCGGCCCGCGCGCCAGACGTCGAAGAGGTCGCCGGGCTCGTCGTACTCCATCCGCTCGAACTCCGGCCGCAACGGCTTCCACGCCGCGTCCGGGTTCCGCGCCAGCAGGTCGGCGCAGAACTCCCGCCAGGCGAGCTCGCGGCGGTACGCCTCCGCGCCGGCGCTGCGCCTGCGGGCCAGGTCGGCGAGCAGCGTGCGCGGGTGGATCTCGCCGTACTTCAGCGGGATCGACATCCGCGAGGTGCTGTCGAGATCGGGCCGGTCGCGCTCGTCGTCGTACCGCGCGACGTCCTCCAGGTAGGCGTGCCACCGGTCCAGCGCCGCCTGCTCGCCCGCGCCGTCGACCGTTGTCGTGGGCAATGACTCGCCGTCGAGGCCGACCCAGCGCACCTTCGCGGGCGCGTCGACCGGTCGCCGCCACCCGTGGTCCAGCCAGGCACGGAAGTACGGCGTGAACACCTGGTACGACCGGTCCTGCTTGTTGAGCACCCGCCCGGGCGCGACGGCGTACGGCGATCCCGTCACCACCAGCGGGCAGTCCAGAGCCGCCTCGACCGCGGCATCCCGACGACGCCCGTACGGCGCATGGTCCGCGCTGATGTGGACACTCGCGGCGCCGACCTCCTTCGCGACCGCTGGGACCACGTCGGCAGGGTCTCCACGCCGTACGACGAGCTTGCCGCCCATCGACTCGGACAAGCTCCGAAGCGACGCGGTCAAATGCTCCCGCCGAGCCTCACCTGCAGGGCCCCACAACGCGGGATCCAGCACGAACAGGCCCACGACGCGCCCGCCCCCGGCGGCAACCGCGTCCAGCAGCGCCGGATTGTCCGCCAGCCGAAGATCACGCCGAAACCACATCACCGCAGGTGCCATCACCGCATCCTGGTGCCCACAACCGGCCGTGAGCGAACTGAAACGTCGACGACTGTGCGCGTCCCGGAGAGGTGGCGTTCACGCGGATTGGGTAAGGCTTGCCTGCATAGGCGAGAATGGTTTTCGTGAGCGAGCTGATCGATACCACCGAGATGTACCTGCGGACCATCTACGAGCTCGAGGAAGAGGGCATCCTCCCGCTGCGCGCGCGAATCGCCGAGCGGCTGCACCAGTCCGGTCCGACCGTCAGCCAGACGGTGGCGCGGATGGAGCGCGACGGGCTCGTCACGGTCGAGGGCGACCGGCATCTCGAGCTCACCGACGTCGGGCGCAAGCAGGCGACCCGGGTGATGCGCAAGCACCGCCTGGCCGAGCGGCTGCTGGTCGATGTGATCGGGCTGGAGTGGGAGGACGTGCACGCGGAGGCCTGCCGCTGGGAGCACGTGATGAGCGACGCGGTCGAGTTGCGGCTGCTCAAGATCCTCAACAACCCGACCGAGTCGCCGTACGGCAACCCGATCCCGGGCCTGGAGGAGTTGCTCAACGACGGTCAGGCGAGCGGCATCGAAGAGTTCCGGATCGGCGTGGAGCCGCTGGACAAGGTGCTCGACCAGGCCACCGGGGAGAGCGTCCGGGTGCTGGTCCGCCGGATCGCCGAGCCGGTGCAGACCGACGACGGCGCGATGGCGGTGCTGCGCAAGGCCGGCGCGCTGCCGGGCCGCGAGGTCGACTCCACCCTGGACGCCGAGGGTGTGCTGGTCGGCAGCCGGGACGCCGGTGGCGTGATCAGCGACGAGACGGCCGGGCACATCTTCGTCAGCCGGGTCTGAGGCGTACTTCAAACCTGTATTAAGACCATCGACGCTGAGCACTCAGTGCTTTACAGCGTGTGGTCACGAGGTAGGCTCCGTCCGCGATGCCTGAGAACGAGATCGACTGGCCGGCGTACCTGCGGGAGTTCCACTCCGCGACGCCGGGCAGCACCGAAGCCCTGTTGTCCCGCGCGGTGGCAGGCGACCACACGCCGTACCGCTGGCTGGTGCGCGCCGTCTCCGGTGAGGCGCGCCGGGTGCTCGACCTCGCGTGTGGCAACGGCCCGGTCGCCCGGGAGCTGTACGGGCGCTGGGTCGTCGGTGTCGACAACAACCCGGTCCAGCTCGCCGGGGCGCCGGGCCCGAAGGTGCAGGCGGACGCGCTGCACCTGCCGTTCGCGAACGAGGTCTTCGACGTCGTCACATGCTCGATGGGCCTGGCGGTGCTGCAGCCACTGCCCGCCGTCCTGTCGGAGGCGGCCCGCGTTCTGCGGCGCGGCGGCGTACTGGCCGCGATCGTGCCGGCAGTCCGGCCGCTGCGACGCGGTGACATCCGCACGCTGAGCGGGCTGACCACGCGGCTCCGGTCGACTCCGCAGTTCCCCGCCGGTGGTGAGATCACCGAGTTGAAGGACAAGCTGCACCATGCCGGCTTCCACGTGATGGAGAGCCAGCGCGAGCGGTACGTCTACCTGATCCGCACCCGCGACGACGCCCAGCGCCTGGTCAACGCGCTCTACCTCCCGGGCACCCCGGACGCCCGCCGCGACACCGCCGCCGGCTGGCTGGCCGACCGCGCCGAGTCCAAGGACGGTCTCGAGGTCGCGATCCCCATCCGCCGAATCACCGCGATGCGTACGAAGTTGGCACTGACCGGAACCTGAACACCCACTTCAACAGCGGCCACGGTAGGTAACGTGTGCCTGTGAGTGCGCTGCGCTGGTTCGTCCGGACGGTCGACCGGGCGCTCGACGGTGAGACGGTCTACCGCGAGCTGCTGGCCGGGGAGACCGTCGCGTTCTGGCTGGACGGCAGCCTCACCGACCGGGCGGTTCGCCGGGTCTCGGTGCTCGGTACGACGCTTGGCGCCGACGCGGAGGTCGTCGTACGGGCGGTTGCCGACGGCGACGTGTTCGCGGAGTTGCAGGCGCTGATGGCGGACAAGGCGGCCCGGCTGGACGGCGTACCGGACGAGCTGGCCGGGCTGTTCAACGGCGGGTACGTCGGCTACTTCGGCTATGAGCTCAAGGCACTGACCGGGGGAGCCGTGGCGCACGAGGCGCCGACGCCGGACGCGCTGTGGATCTGGGCGAACCGGTTCGTCGTCATCGACCACGATCGGGAGATCAGCTACCTGGTCAGCCTGGACTCGGCCGACGACGGCTGGCTGGACCGGGCCGCCCGGATCGCCTCGCACTGGTCGATGGCCGAGATCGAGCCGCCGGCCATCGCACGTCTCGACCTCGAGGCGCACCTGGAGCAGGACCGGGCGACCTACCTGGCCGGGATCGGCAAGTGCATGGCCGCGCTCGAAGCCGGCGAGACCTACGAGGTCTGCCTGACGAACCGGGTCCGGCTGCCCGCCGTCCCCGAACCGTTCGACTTCTTCCTCTGGCAGCGCGCCCACAACCCGGCGCCGTACGCCGCCTTCCTCCGGTACGGCGACCTCGCGGTGGCCAGCTCGTCGCCGGAACGGTTCCTGACCGTGGACGCGGACGGCTGGGCCGAGTGCCGGCCGATCAAGGGCACCGCACCGCGCGACCCGGACCCGATGCAGGACAAGCTGGCCGCGAAGGCGCTCGCCGAAGACGAGAAGACCCGGGCCGAGAACCTGATGATCGTCGACCTGATCCGCAACGACCTCGGCCGGGTGAGCCAAGCGGGGACCGTGCACGTCCCGCAGCTGATGCAGGTCGAGACCTACCGGACCGTGCACCAGCTCGTCACCACGGTGCGCGGCCGGCTGCGGCCCGGGGTGTCCGCGGTCGACGCGGTCCGGGCCTGCTTCCCGCCGGGGTCGATGACCGGCGCGCCGAAGATCCGGACGATGGAGATCCTCGACGAGCTCGAGGACAGCGCGCGCGGGGTGTACTCGGGAGTGCTCGGCTACCTGACCGTGGACGGGCGGGCAGACCTCGGTGTGGTGATCCGTACGGCGGTCCTGACGCCGTCGGAGACCGTGATCGGTGCGGGGGGTGCGATCGTGCTCGACTCGGACGCGGTCGCGGAGTACGACGAAATGGTGCTGAAGGCAACGGCAGCCGTGGGCGGGAACGCCGCGGCCGAAGGGTGGGGGAGATGAGTGGTTTGCAGGTGGCGGATTCGTTCCTGGTGGCCAACGGGCGGGGTCGGGGGATCGACCTGCACCGGGAGCGGTTCGTCGGGTCGTGTGCGGCGGCCGGTGTCGACGCGTCGGCCTTCTGGGCCGAGCAGATCGGCCGGCTGCCCGGGTTCGGGCGCTGGTTCCCGCGGTTCGAGCTCCGGACCTCGGGTGAGCTGGCCGTCCAGCTCCGGCCGGCGCCGCCGGTCGGGGGCCGCCTCCGGGTCGTCGTCCACGAAGGTCCGGATCCGCGGACGGCGCCGCGGGTGAAGGGCCCGGACCTGGAGCTCCTCGGCAAGCTCCGGGAGACCGTTGCCCATCGCGCCGACGAGATCCTGCTGCTCGACCAGGACGGCACTGTGCTGGAAGCGGCGTACTCCGCCATCGCCTGGTGGGACGGCGACGTGCTGTGCTTCCCGCCGTCCGACCGTCCGCTGCTCCCGTCGGTCACGGCCAAGCTCCTTCGCCGGATCGCCGCGGCCCAGGGTGTCGAGGTCGCGGAACGGCCGGCCACTCCCACCGACCTTCAGTCCTGCGAGGTCTGGCTCCTCAACGCCCTGCACGGCATCCGCCCGATCCACGCCTGGTCCGACTCGGCCATCGACCCGCTCCCCAACTCCCGGTCGACCACCTGGCAGCAACGCCTCACCGACCTCGCCCAGCCGCTGTAGCACCCGCCGCTGCCGTCCGGCGGCGGAGCTGCGTTGAAAAAGTGATATCACAATGCTAACTTGAGGCTATCGAGAGGAGCTTGTGATGGCGGACCTGGATGTTGCGGTGGAAATGCCGGCCCCGAAGGTGACCGAGCGGACGGCGCGGGAGATCAACGGGTGGCCGATGGCGGCGCTCGCGTTCGCGCTGGTGGTCGTCGGCGTGGTGCTGTTCGTCCTCGGGATCGGGGGCGGGCAGGGCGCCGTGGTGGTGATCTCGATCCTGGTGTTCCTGGCCGGGCTGATCGTGGCCGGCGGGCTGACGCCCGTGGCGCCGGGCCGCGCGCGGGTGCTGCAGATCCTCGGTCGGTACGCCGGGACGATCCGCACCGACGGGCTCCGCTGGGTGAACCCGATCTCCACCCGCAAGGAGGTGTCCACCCGGATCCGCAACCACGAGACCGCCGTTGCCAAGGTCAACGATGCCGACGGCAACCCGATCGAGATCGCCGCGGTGGTGGTCTGGCAGGTCGAGGACACCGCGCAGGCGATGTTCGAGGTGGACGACTTCGTCGAGTTCGTCGCGATCCAGACCGAGACCGCGGTCCGGCACATCGCGAACAGCTACCCGTACGACGTGCACACCGAGGACGGCGCGCTGTCGCTGCGGGACAGCACCGACGAGATCACCGAGACGCTGTCGGCCGAGATCTCCGCCCGGGTGCAGGCCGCCGGGGTCCGGGTGATCGAGTCCCGGATCACCCACCTGGCCTACGCGCCCGAGATCGCCCAGGCGATGCTGCGCCGTCAGCAGGCCGGCGCCGTCGTGGCCGCTCGGCAGCGGATCGTAGAAGGCGCGGTCGGCATGGTCGAGCTCGCGCTGGCCCGGCTGTCCGAGCACGAGGTCGTGGAGCTGGACGAGGAGCGCAAGGCGACCATGGTCAGCAACCTGATGGTGGTGCTCTGTGGCGACCGGGACGCTCAACCGGTCGTGAACACCGGCACGCTCTACCAGTGAGCGTTCGACGTGGCCGTCGAACGCAAGAAGGTCCTGCTCCGGCTGGATCCCGTGGTGCACGACGCGCTGGCCCGCTGGGCGTCCGACGACCTGCGCAGCACCAACGCCCAGATCGAGTACCTGCTCCGCCGGGCGCTCGCCGACGCCGGCCGGCTCCCGTCCGGAGTCGGTAAGCTGCGCCGGCCGGGCCGCCCGTCCAAGGAAGAAGATGATGAGTAAAGTCGCCTCAGGCAACCATCTGACCCTGGTGCGCGGCACCCGCGGGACGCTGCCGCGCCGGCCGCCGGCCCGGCGCCGTCAGGTCGCCGCGCTGGGCCGGGTGAAGGCTCCGGACGCCTTGGCCGCAAGGCTTTTCCTGCTCGCGTACGACCCGTCGACCGGTCGCCTGGCCGGGCGCTGGACGAGGCTGGGCCGGATCCTCCGGGCGGCTGCGCTCGCCGACCTGCAACTGCGCGGGAACCTTGCCGACGACAACGGCCGGGCCCGGCTGACCAAGGTGGCCGATCCGGTCGACCCGGTGCTGGCCGGGGTGCTGAACGACATCCGCAGGATCGGTCCGCGCAAGTGGCGGACCTGGATCGACCGGCGGCACGGCCGGATCGTCCGTGACGTCCGCGACGAGCTCGAACGCGCCCGCCTGATCAAGGTCGAGCACTACCGCGTCCTCGGTCTGTTCCCCGCCGACCGCATCACCCTTCGGCATCCGCTCGTCCGCCGTCAGCTACTTCGCAATGCGACGGACGCCCTCCGCCCGGCCCGTCTCGTCACCCGGGTCGACCTCCGCGACGCAGCAGTCGTCACCCTCGCCGCTACCGGCGACCTGCGCACCGTCCTGACCAAGGACCAGCGCAAGCGGCACAAGGATCGTCTGGCGCAACTCGCCGTACGGGTCGGCCCGGTGGTGCCGGCTCTGAAGAAGGCCTTGCAGCAGTCGAACAGTCAGGCCGGCGGATGAGCGCTCAGTCGCGCGCCGGAGCCTCGGCCGACCGGCTCGCGAGCACGCTGAGGCTGTGCGCGATGGAAGTCAGCGCCAGCGCCGCAACCGAGTCGTAGGTGCCGGGCTTGAGCTTGGCGGCGGTGCTCGCGGCCTGCTCGGCGTACGCACGGGCCGCCTGCAGGTCCTGCTCCAGGTTCGAAGTCATGACGTGACCTTAGTTGACCGGTGAACCCGGCGTGGTGCTATGGTTCGTTACTCAAGTAATGAACCTAAGAACCTGCCTTGGGTGAGAGGAGGCCGGGATGTTCGACGATCGGAGTCCGATCTACCTGCAGATCGCCGAGCAGATCAAGAACGACATCGTCACCGGCGCGCTCGCCGAGGACGAGCAGGTGATGTCGACGAACCAGTACGCCGCGTTCTACCGGATCAACCCGGCCACCGCGGCGAAGGGGTTCGCCCAGCTGGTCGACGAGGGAGTGCTCTACAAGAAGCGCGGGATCGGGATGTTCGTCAGCCCGAACGCGCGGGAGCTGCTCCGCACCGGCCGGCGCGACTCGTTCTTCGCCGACGTGGTCGACCCGATGATCCAGGAGGCCAAGGCGATCGGCGTACCACTGAAGGACGTCGTCCAGCACATCCGAACCTACGGGGACGCGTGATGACCAACCGCACCTGGGAAACCACCGAGCTCGTGAGTACGACGCGGACCGAGCCGCCGCTCGCGGCGCGGACCGAGAACCTGTCGGTCCGGTTCGCCGGTGAGCCCGCGCTGGACCGGCTCGACCTGCGGCTGGCGCCGGGCAAGATCCACGGCCTGCTCGGCCGCAACGGCTCCGGCAAGAGCACCCTGGCCGCGACACTGGCCGGCTTCCGGCAGCCGGACGAGGGCCGCGTCCTGATCGAGGGCGGCCACCTCGGTACGGCGGCCGAGCCCTACGAGGACGCGGTCGTCACCAGCCGGATCTGCCTGATCCGCGAGTCGGGCGACCTGGTCGCGTCGGCCGCGGTCAAGCACGTGCTCGGTCTCGCCGCCAGCCTGCGCCCGTACTGGGACAGCGAGCTCGCCGGCGACCTGCTGGACCGCTTCGAGGTGCCGACCGGCAAGAAGGTGCACAAGCTGTCCCGCGGCAAGAAGTCCGCGCTCGGGGTCGTGCTCGGGCTGGCCAGCCGCGCGCCGCTGACCATCTTCGACGAGACCTACCTCGGCATGGACGTGCCGTCCCGCAACCTGTTCTACGACGCCCTGCTCGCCGACTACACCGAAGTGCCGCGCACGATCGTGCTCTCGACCCACCTGGTCAGCGAGGTCAGCACGATGCTCGAGGAGGTCGTGATCCTGGACAACGGCCGGCTGGTCACCCAGTCGCCGGTGGACGCGCTGCGCGGTCGCGGCGCCTCGATCGTCGGGCCGGCCACTGCGGTGGACAGGTTCACCGCCGGGTTCACCGTGCTCGCCGAGGAGCGGCTCGGCGGCACCAAGTCCACCACCGTGCTCGGCGACCTCGATCCCGACCTGGTCGCCCACGCCGGGGCGGCGGGGCTCGAGATCGGGCCGGTGGGACTGCAGGACCTGTTTGTGCACCTCACGTCGAACGGCAAGGGGGTCCGCCGGTGACCACGCTCGACAAGGCCGCACCGGCGTACGCGCTTCCGCGTGGTGTCACCGCGACGCACCGGCTGCGGCAGGTGCTGCTGGCGATGGTGGTCGGCACCCGGCCGGCAGTGCTCGGGTACTGGGTCGTGATGCTGGTGTCGTTCACGGCGATCGGCGTCGGGTTCCTGATCGCCACCGGCAGGCTCGACCAGAGCATGTGGGACTTCGGCACCCAGTCGCCGAAGTACTTCTCGATGGCGATGGGCATCACCCTCACGCCGGCGTACTTCACGCTGCTGGTCGCGCAGGGCGTCACCCGGCGGATGATGTCGGTTGCCGCAGGCATCTATCTCACCGGCGCCGCGCTGGCGACCGCGGCGTTGTGGGTGCTGGTGTACCAGGTCGAGCACGTCGTCTACAGCTCGCAGGGCTGGTCGCAGGCGCTGCAGAACCCGCACCTGTTCACCGACACCTCGCAGCGCGGGCTGATCTTCACCGAGTTCTTCCTGCTGATCCTGTCGCACGAGGCGGCCGGCTGGCTGCTCGGCATCACGTTCTACCGGTTCGGCTTCTGGCGCGGCGTGCTGATGCTGCCGCTCGCCGTGATACCGGCCGCGGCCGCCGAGTTCCTGTTGATCGCTCAATGGCTCGCCGATGTGCTGAACCGGCTCGGCTACCAGCGTCCACCACTCGCTGTCGCGGCACCCGCGATCCTGGTGGTCAGCGCGCTCGGGTGCTACGCCGGCTACCTGTTGCTGCGGCCGATGGGACTGAAACCGTCGAAGAGTTGACCCCGGTTATGCACAGGGGGTGTGTATAAGTCGGGTGATACCTGTGGATGGTTGTGGTATCGCTGTGGACGACACGCACTCGATGGCGAATTGACGAAATCTCTAGGAAGGAAAGGGTTGTGCGGCCCCGGAGACGGCGGTAGAAATATCGACACGCCGCTTCTGATCTGAGCGGCGGGTCGAACGGAAACCGAGGACCCTGGCGGTGGGGATCCCCACCGAGGTAGACCGGTGACGGGGTCTGCCGGCCCCACGGATTCGTTCGGGAGGCTGGAGACGTCACCTTCCTTCAGCTATTGCGGGGCCCCTCCGACTCATACTCGGAGGGGCCCCGCTTCCGTGTGCGCAACCGGCACCGACCAGTGCCGTCAACCCATGACGAAACCGGCCGGCGCACAGGACGGATGTGCGTCGGCCGGCGGTCCGGGGCCCCACCGGGTCGGGGGCCCCGAAGTTCAATCAGTTGAGTGTGATCTTCAGTGACGGAGACGAACCGCGGCCCGCCACGTGCACCTCCACTCCACGCGTCGTGGTGACGAGCTGGTACGACGCCGAGCGGCCGTCGAGCGTGACACTCTTGACCGTCGCGCCGGCCGGCAGGACGGCGCCGATCGTGAACTTCGCGCCGACACCCTTGACCTTCACGTCGGTCCGCAATTCCTTGCCTGCAAGGCGTGCGGACACGTCGACGGATCCGCGACCGAGCCGGATGTTGCTACCGGCCACCTTCTGCTGGCCTTCCGGCAGCTGCGGGACCACCGCGACCCTGCCGTGCCCGAGATCCGGCGCGACACCGAGCTGCTGGTGCACGACCGGCCACAGGATGCCGTACGCGCCCCACGCCTGGAGCGACATCGAGCGGTCGTAGAACGGCCGGCCGATGTTCGCCGGTGAGTCGGGCGACGGTGCGATCTCCGGCATCGCGCCCGGCGTCTCCCAGACCGACGGGTCGAGCTGGATCCGCGCGTTGCCGGTCGTGTAGAACTGCTGCTGGTCCTTGCCCAGCCGACCGAAGTTGCCCTCGGCAACAGCCATGATCGCGGTGTTCAGGCCGAACATCGCGCGCTCGCTCTTCACCTGCGAGACGACCGGGTCACACGACGGTCCGGGGTTGCCGGCCGGGTCGGAGGTCGGTCCGGTGCCGGTGTGGTACAGGCCGAACTCCCCTGTGAAACAAGGCCTCTCGCGCTGCTCGAGCGCGATCTGCCCGTGCTCGGCGGACGCCAGCGGGGACGCCGGCCGGCCGGGCCGGGTCAGCACCGCCTCCATCGGCGTGACGCCGATCCAGTGCCGCTGGAAGATCGGCGTGTTGTCGTTGGCCGGGTTCGCGGGGTCGTCGATCGAGTCGGCGTACCCCATCGCCTGCGGGACCCACCACTGCGCCTCGAAGCGGGACTCGAGGTCGTTCGCGCGGGCGGTCGCCCACTGCTGGACCTGGGTGTCGCGCTTGGACGCGGCCAAGTCGGCGAGGTCGCGCAGACCGCGGGCGAGGTAGACGGTGCTGTCGAGCTTCTCGACACCCATGCCGGCCCGCTCGACGTTCGCCAGGCCCTCCGGCCAGCCGTCGCCGTCCTTGTCCAGCTCGCGGTAGACGTACTGCAGGTTGCGGACGCTGAAGTCGTACATCGAGTCCCGGAACCGGTCGTCGCCGGTCCACCGCCACAGCAGTGCGACCGCGCTCGGGAACTTCACCGTCTCGTCGGTGTTGCCCGCGCTCTGGTTGGAGCCGAAGTACACGTCGCCGGTCGGGACCACCTCGTGCGCGACCTTGCCGCTGCGGTTGTTCAGGATGTCGCTGATGTCCCGCAGCGCGCGCAGGTGCTCCTTCACGGTGTCGAACTGACCGGCCGCGACCGCGGCGAAGGCCATGTACTCACCGTCGGTCGCGAAGATCCACGGGTAGTCCGGGAAGCCCGCGCCGAACCAGCGAGCCGCCTCGACGGTTCCCACCGGCGCCGGGTAGTCCTTGCCCTCGTTGACGTCGCGGATGCGCAGGTTGCGTGCCTCCTGCACCGAGTCGGCGAGGTTCTGCTTGCTCCACTCGACACTCTGCTGCAGTAGCCGGTCACCAGGCAGGTCCACCGCGGACAGACTGTCGATCTCCTTGCGGTCTCGGATCTTTGCCTTCAGCAACGCGTCCGGGCTGCTCAGAGCGCGGCGGTACTCGCGCTGCGCGGCGGACGTGCCGTCATCCGACCCGGCCACCGCGAACCAGATGGTCTTCGACTGACCCGCTGCCAACTTGACGTCGTACGTGAGCCGGCCGCCAGTACCCTTGCCGATCAGCGAGTCGTCGCAGCGGGCGGGCGTCGTACCGTCGGCCGGGCAGATCACTGCCGGGTCCTGCGGGCCGCGGTTGTTCGGGCTGAGGGCGTGGCTCGTCGGACGCAGGGACGATCCGACGAATGCGGCGTAGTCGTGCTCGGTCGCGTTCGGGAACGACGGTGTGCCCTGCTCGCGGAACCGCAGTGAGCCGTCCGCGTAGGCGCCCGTGTCCTGCAGGTTGGCGGCGGCCGCGCTCGGCGTCGTCCAGCCCCACGGGTACGAGGCCATCAGTTCGGAGTGCGCGTCCACGTCGAGCTTGACCGTCTTCGCCGTACCGGACTGCAATGTCAGGCCGACCAGCGTCGCCCGGATGCCGTCCGGGACGAAGTCGGTACGGCGGACGCGGACGTCACCGGAGTAGTCGATGCGGCTGTAGCCGTGGCCGCTGGTGTACTTCTGCGCGGCCACGTCCTTGCCGAGCCAGGCGCCGTCGAGGCCGAACCACAGGCCGTCGAGGAGCTTGATCGGCTGGGTCCAGAAGCCGCCCATCTCACCGCGGATGTGCCACCCGGCGGCGGGGTAGAGACCGGTCTCGTCGCCCATCGCGTAGGCGCGGTCGCCGACGACGAGCGAGCGGCGGTCGGCCAGTCTCGTCGTCTCGGACAGCTCTGATGGTTGGACAGTCGGGCCGGCGGACCCCTGGGACGGGGTCGAGCCGGCGGTGGCGGAGGCCGTGCCGGCCAGGATGGCGGCTGCGGCGAGCAGCGTGACACCGGCCGTACGGCGGGCCCGGCGCGGCGGGGCGGTGCTGCGTCTGACGGTTCGGCGTGGAGACATGGCGGGTCCTCCTTCTCGCGGCGCGCGTGCACCGCAATCAGCCAGGGGCTGAACTGCCCCTGATCACCAGTTCGGGTTGCAGCAGGCGTTCGGTCGGCAGGCCGTTCGACGTGCCGGTCAGGATGTCGATGAGCTCGGAGGCGATCTGGTCCATCGGTTGCCGGAGGCTGGTCAGGCCGGGGGAGACGACCGAGGCGAGCGGGGAGTCGTCGAAGCCGGTGACGCCGATGTCGACGCCCGGGGTGAGACCGCGGTCGCTCAGCTCGCGGTGCGCGCCGAGGGCGAGAATGTCGCTCAGGGCAACGATTCCGTCCGGCGGCCGGCCGCTGTCCAGCAGCTCGGCGGTGGCCCGGGCGCCTTCGGCGATGCTGTCCTCGCGGCAACGCACGGCCAGGTTGCCGGTCGGCAGGCCGAGCTTCTTGCAGCGGTTGCGCCAGCCGGTCAGGCGGTCCTCGGCCAGGCCGGACGACTTCGGCCAGCTGAGGAAGGCGATCCGCCGGCGGCCGGCGTCGTACAGGTGCTGCACGGCCATCGCGGACCCCGCTGCGCCGTCCACGTCGACCCAGGGTCCGGGCTGGGTGGTCTCCTTCCACACGCGCCCGAAGGACACGAACGGGATCTGCTTGTCCTTCAGCCAGCCGTGCCGCGGGTCGTGCGTCTCCGTCTGCGAGAGCACGAACCCGTCGACCAGGCGGCGGGCGTGCAGGTCGTCGTACACAGGCATGCCCTGGACCGCGGCCGGGGCGGTGAACAGCAGGATGTGCCGGCCGCTCGTCTCCGCCGCGGCGCAGAGCGCGTGCAGGAACTGGTCCATCACCAGGTGGGTCTGGTTCGGCCAGCTGGGGACGCAGTAGCCGATCAGCTCGACCGCGCTGGTGCGCAGACTGCGGGCATTACGATTGGGCCGGTAGTTGAGCAGCTCGATCGAGCGGTTCACCCGTTCGAGCGTGTCAGGCCGGAGGCGATGCGGTGCGTTCAAGGCGTTCGACACCGTCTGCACCGACACCTCGGCATGCGCGGCGACCTGCTTCAACGTAGCCACCGCAACCTCCCACAGGTGTTTTGAACGTTAAAAACACCCGCAGTCTCCCTCCCACCCCGCCCCCTGTCAACGCCTCGACGCCACTGCTTCGGGTGCGACCTTCTCAGGGCGTCGAGGCAGTGGCGTCATCGGTGCTGCGGGTCAGGCGGTGTGGCCGCCGTCGAGGGTTAGTTCGGTGCCGGTGAGGAAGGCGGCTTGGGGGCCGGCCAGGTAGGTGATGGCGGCGGCTACTTCGGTGGGGGTGCCGAAGCGGCTGAGGGCCAGGTCGGCGATCTGCGGTGCGGCGAAGGGGCCGTCGGCCGGGTTCATGTCGGTGTCGATCGGGCCGGGCTGGACGACGTTCGACGTGATGCCGCGGGCGCCGAGCTCGCGGGCCAGGCCCTTGCTCAGGCCGACCAGTGCGGCCTTGCTCATCGCGTAGAGCGTCATGCCCGGGCTGGTGACCCGAGCCGCCGCGCAGCTGCCGAGGTGGATCAGCCGGCCGCCGTCGGACAGCCTCGGCGCGGCAGCCTGTGCGGCCGCGTAGACACCGCGGATGTTCACCGCGAGCACCCGGTCGATGTCGTCCAGGGTGAAGTCGTTCATCGGCCCGATCGCGCCGACGCCGGCGTTGTTGACCAGGATGTCGAGCCCGCCAAGCCGTTCCGCGGCCAGCGCAACGCCGTCCGCCACCGCGCTTGCGTCGGCCGCATCGACCGGCAACGCGTAAGCGCGCCGTCCGAGCGCCTCGATCTCCTTCACCACCTTCGCCGCCGCGTCCGGGGAGCTGTTGTAGGTGAGCGCGACGTCGGCGCCGCGCTCGGCCAGGGCGATCGCGGTCGCCGCGCCGATTCCGCGGCTGCCACCGGTCACGAGTGCTTTCTTGCCAGTCAGTTCGTTCATGTGTCCAGTTCACCCGCAGCAGCAGGCAGACTCTGGCGAGAAAACGACCCGGGATCCTGACGTCGTTTTCTCGCCATACCTCCATGTCGCAAAACCGCCAGCGACTGTCGGTGGCAGCAGGGATGCTGGAGATGTGTATGAGTGCAGAGAGCGGTGCATCCGCGCGGTCCAGTCGAAGGACGCGCGGTTCGACGGGTGGTTCTTCACCGCGGTGCTGACGACGAAGATCTACTGCCGGCCGAGCTGCCCGGTGGCGCCGCCGAAGGTGGAGAACATGCGGTTCTACCCGAGCGCCGCCGCCGCCCAGCAGGCCGGATTCCGCGCCTGCAAGCGGTGCCGCCCGGACGCCAGCCCGGGGTCACCGGAGTGGAACGACCGCGCCGACCTCGTCGCCCGCGCGATGCGCCTGATCGCCGACGGCGTCGTCGACCGGGACGGCGTACCAGGACTTGCCGGCCGGCTTGGCTACAGCGTCCGCCAGGTGCAGCGCCAACTGCAGGCCGAGCTCGGCGCCGGCCCGCTCGCGCTCGCGAGGGCTCAGCGTGCACAGACCGCGCGCCTGCTGATCGAGACCAGCGAGCTGCAGATGGCGGATGTCGCTTTCGCGGCCGGGTTCTCCAGCGTGCGGACCTTCAACGAGACGGTGCAGGAAGTGTTCGCCCTCCCACCGACCGAGCTGCGCCGCAGGGCCAAGAAAGGTACGGCGACCTCCGCGCCGGGCACGATCTCGCTGCGGCTCCCGTTCCGCGCCCCGCTGACACCGGACAACCTGTTCGGCCACTTGATCGCGACCGGCGTGCCGGGAGTGGAGGAGTGGCGCGACGGTCACTACCGGCGCACGCTGCGGCTCCCGCACGGCCACGGTGTGGTCGCGCTGAAGCCGATGCCCGACCACATCGCCTGCCAACTGTCCCTCACCGATCAGCGCGATCTGGCGATCGCGATCAGCCGGTGTCGCCGGATGCTCGACCTCGACGCCGACCCGGTCGCGGTGGACGACCTGCTCAGCAGCGATCCGGTGCTCGCGCCGCTGATCGTGAAGGCGCCCGGCCGCCGGGTTCCGCACACGGTCGACGGTGAGGAGTTCGCCGTACGGGCGGTGCTCGGGCAGCAGGTGTCGACCGCGGCCGCCCGGACGCACGCGCATCGGCTCGTCCTGCAGCACGGCGAGCCGATCGATGACGCGGCCGGTGGGCTCACGCATCTGTTCCCGACCATGGAGGCGCTCGCCGGGCTCGATCCGGAGACGCTCGCGTTTCCGAGATCCCGTCGTACGACGCTGATGACCTTGATCCAGACGCTGGCCGCCGGTGAGATCGACCTGGGGGCGGGCGCCGACTGGGACAAGGCGCGCGAGCAGTTGACCGCGCTGCCGGGGATCGGGCCGTGGACGGTCGAGTCGATCGCGATGCGGGCGCTGGGCGACCCGGACGCCTTCGTGGCCAGTGATTTGGGTATCCGGTACGCGGCCCGTGATCTAGGCTTGCCCGAGGCCCCCAAACCACTGACCGCCCACGCGTTCGCGTGGCGGCCCTGGCGTGCCTACGCGGTGCAGTACCTGTGGGCCACCGGCGACCATGCGATCAACAAGATCCCCGCGGAGTGAGAATGACCGAACTGTCCACCAACCGTCTCCTGCTGCGCCAGTGGCGCGAGTCCGACCGCGAGCCGTTCGCCACGCTGAACGCGGACCCGGCGGTGATGGAGCACTTCCCGTCGATCCAGACCCGGGACGTGAGCGACGCCCTGATCGATCGGAACATCCCCCTGATCGACGAGCGCGGCTGGGGTCTGTGGGCCCTCGAAGTGCGCGAGACCGGCAGGTTCATCGGCTTCACCGGGTTGTCGGTGCCGAGCTTCGACGCGCACTTCATGCCCGCGGTCGAGATCGGCTGGCGACTCGCGAAAGAGGCCTGGGGCAACGGTTATGCGACCGAGGCGGCCCGGGCCGCGCTGGCGCACGGGTTCGGTCCGGCCGGGCTGGAGGAGATCGTGTCGTTCACCGCGACCACCAATCTGCCGTCCCAGCGGGTGATGCAGCGGATCGGCATGACGCATGACGCGGCCGGAGACTTCGACCACCCTCGCCTGCCGGACGGTCACCGGCTGCAGCGCCACGTCTTCTACCGGATCGCCCGTGCGCAGTGGGAGGCGATGCGGTGACCTACGCCATGATGGACAGCCCGCTCGGCCCACTCATGCTGGGCGAGCGGGAGAACTGTCTGGCCGGTGTCTACATGGATCGGCACCGGCACCGCCCGCCGATCGAGACCTTCGGCGCCCGCGACGACTCGGTCCTGCCCGAGGCAGCCGAGCAACTGGCCGAGTACTTCGACCACGGCCGGACGACGTTCGACGTACCACTGAACCTGGTCGGCACCCCCTTCCAGCAGCGCGTGTGGACCGCACTCCTGGACATCCCGTACGGCGAGACGACGACGTACGGCGAGCTCGCCCGAACCCTCGGCCTGGTCCCGGGCGCATCCCGCGCGGTCGGACTCGCCAACGGCAAGAACCCGATCAGCATCATCGTCCCGTGCCACCGGGTGGTCGGTTCGACCGGCAGCCTGACCGGGTACGGCGGCGGCCTCGAGCGCAAGCAGGCCCTGCTCGACCTCGAACGCGGTCAGAAAGTGCTCATTGGTTGAGCACTTATCCGGCGCATGCTGTCAGGTATGAGCACGCTGACTGATGTGGACGCGCTGGAACTGACCGCCGACGAGTGGCGGGGCTGGCTGGCCGCGAACGGGCGGACCGAGCGCTCGGTCTGGCTGGTCGTGCACCGGGACGCGGCCGGCCCGAACCTCGCGGAGGCGGTGGAGGACGCGTTGTGTTTCGGCTGGATCGACAGCAAGACCGTGAAGCGCGACGACAAGACGACGTACCAGTGCTTCACGCCGCGGAACCCGCGCAGCACCTGGAGCAAGGTCAACCGCGAGCGCGTCGAGCGCCTGACTGCAGCCGGGCGGATGGAGCCGGCGGGGCAGGAGCTCATCGACCTGGCCAAGCGCACCGGCACCTGGGACCTGCTCGCCGACGCGCAGAACCTGATCGTCCCGGCCGACCTCGCCGCGGCGCTCGCCGAGAAGCCCCAGGCCGACAAGCACTTCCGCGCCTTCCCGCCGTCGGCGCGGCGGGCGATCCTCGAGTGGATCACGCTCGCGAAGCGGCCGGAGACCCGTGCGCGCCGGATCGAGGAGACAGTCGCGAAGGCTGCTCTGAACCAGCGCGCACGGTGACTCAGGTGCTCGCGGGTTCTTCCAGCCGTTCAGCGGTCGGCGCCTGCTTACGGGCGGTGAGGCGGCGGGCGATCGGTTCGGTGTAGCGGGCGGCGATCGGGCCGAGGATGACCAGGATCAGCACGTACGCCGTCGCCAGCGGACCGAGCCGTGGTTCGACACCGACCGCCAGACCGGCGATGACGATCGAGAACTCGCCGCGCGCGACCAGCGTCCCGCCGGCCCGCCAGCGTCCGGCCGTCCCCACGCCGGCCCGGCGGGCGGCGAACCAACCGGTGGCGACCTTGGTCAGCGAGGTCACCAGCGCGAGCCCGAGCGCGATCGCGAGCACCGGCGGGATCGCCCGCGGATCCGTGCTCAACCCGAAGAACACGAAGAACACCGCGGCGAACAGGTCCCGCAGCGGGCTGAGCAGGTTCCGCGCGCCATGCGCGACCTCACCCGACAACGCGATCCCGACCAGGAACGCGCCGACCGCCGCCGACACCTGCAGTTGCTGCGCGATGCCCGCGACGAGCAACGTCAGTCCGAGTACGACGAGCAGCAGCATCTCCGGGTTGTCCGACGACACCGCCCGGCTGATCACCCGTCCGTAGCGCAGGGCGACGAACAGCACGACGCTCACCGTGCCGAGCGAGATCAGCAACGTGATGCTGCCACCCGCGAGCCCGACGCCGGCGAGCAGCGCGGTCAGGATCGGCAGGTAGACCGCCATCGACAGGTCCTCGAGGACCAGGATCCCCAGCACCACCGGGGTTTCCCGGTTGCCAAGCCGGCCGAAGTCGCCGAGCACCTTGGCGATCACGCCCGACGACGAGATCCAGGTGACACCGGCCAGGGCGACCGCGGCGACCGGGCCCCAGCCGAGCAGCAGCGCGACGGCCGCGCCCGGCAGCGCGTTGAGCAGGAAGTCCACGGCGCCCGAGACGTACTGCGTCTTCAGCGTGCCGACCAGGTCCGACGCGGTGTACTCGAGGCCGAGCAGCAACAGCAGCAGGATGACGCCGATCTCGGCGCCGGTCGCGACGAACTCCTCACTGGCCGCCAGCGGCAGCAGGCCGCCGTGCCCGAAGGCCAGGCCGGCGAGCAGGTAGAGCGGGATCGGCGAGAACCCGAACCGGGAGGCGATCCGGCCGAGGATGCCGAGGGCAAGGATGACCGCGCCCAGCTCGATCAGCAGGGCGGTGATGTTCTCGTGCACGTCACCCTCCCGCGATCAGGTCGTGCACGGCGTCGACGCCCTCGCGGGTGCCGACCACGACCAGGGTGTCCCCGGTCGCGAACCGGAAGTCCGGGGTGGGCGACGGGGTCGCGCCGGTCCGCCGCAGCACGGCGACGATGGAGGCGCCGGTCCGGCTGCGGGCCTGGGTGTCGCCCAGTGTGCGGCCCGAGTACGGCGACTTGGCCGTGACCGGGACGTGCTCGGTGATCAGGTCGATCTCGATCTCGTTGCGGACCGGGTCGAGCGGCGCCGGGATCAGCAACGCGGACAGCGCGGCCGCCTCACCGGGATCCAGCGGGACCGAGTCCTTGCAGTTGTCGTCGTCGTCGGGATCGTGGAACCCCAGGAACCGCCGGCCGTCGTTGTGCACCACCACCGAGACGTGCTTGCCGCCTTCGGTGATCAGGTCGTACCGGGTGCCGATGCCGGGCAACGTCGTCCTGGTCGGGTGGGCCTGCTGGTCCATGGTTCCTCGATCCCGCGATAGATGGCGTCTGCAACCATTCTTTCAAATCAACAACCGCCGCCGGGGTGTGATTCCGCTTGCAATCAGGTGCACTGCAACGAGTTGCATAGGTACAGTGCTGGTCATGGCGCTGGAGCACGCGATTCTGGTCTCGCTGACCGAGCGGTCCGGGTCCGGTTACGAGCTGGCCCGGCGGTTCGACCGCTCGATCGGCTACTTCTGGCCGGCCACCCACCAGCAGATCTACCGGGTGCTGCGCCGGATGGACGAGGCCGGCTGGGTCCGGCACACCGAGATCGCGCAGGACGGCCGCCCGGACAAGAAGGTGTACCGGATCTCCGCGGCCGGGAGGGCGGAGCTCGCCCGGTGGCTGGCCGAGCCCGAGGACCCCGCGATCCTGCGGGACGGCCTCGGCGTGAAGCTACGCGGGGCGTCGTACGGCGATCCCGGCGTCGTCCTGCGCGAGGTCGAGCGGCACCGCGCCGAGCACGCCACCCGGCTCGAGGTCTACCGCGGGATCCAGAAGCGCGACTTCCCGAAGCCGGCCACGCTGAACGGCCGCGACCTGCATCAGTACCTCGTTCTCCGCGGCGGCATCCGCGCGGAGGAGTCGTTCGTCGAGTGGTGCGACGAAGTGATCGAAGCCCTCCGGAAGGACAACTCATGACCGGCTATCCGCACCTGCTCGAGCCGCTCGATCTCGGGCACGTCGTGCTGCCGAACCGGGTGATCATGGGGTCGATGCACACCGGCCTGGAGGACCGGGCGAAGGATCTGCCGAAGCTGGCTGCGTACTTCGCCGAACGCGCCCGCGGCGGGGTCGGCCTGATGGTGACCGGCGGCTACGCACCGAACCGGACCGGCTGGCTCACGCCCTTCGGATCCAGGCTCACCAGCCGCCGCCAAGCCCGCAGGCACCGGATCGTGACCGACGCGGTGCATGCCGAGGGTGGCCGGATCGCGCTGCAGATCCTGCACGCCGGCCGGTACGCGTACCACCCGTTCAGCGTCTCCGCCTCCGCGATCAAGGCCCCGATCAACCCGTTCAGACCCCGCGCCCTGACCGACCGCGGCGTGCGGAAGCAGATCAAGGCGTACGTCGACTGCGCGGCCTACGCCCGCGATGCCGGGTACGACGGGATCGAGATCATGGGGTCCGAGGGCTACTTCATCAACCAGTTCCTGGCCGAGCGCACCAACCAGCGCACCGACCGCTGGGGCGGCAGCCCGGAGAACCGGCGCCGGCTCGCGGTCGAGATCGTCCGCCGGACCCGGGAACGGGTCGGCGACGACTTCGTCATCATCTACCGGCTGTCGATGGCCGACCTGGTCGAAGGCGGCCAGAGCTGGGACGAGGTAGTTGCGCTGGGCAAGGAGATCGAGGCGGCCGGCGCGTCGATCATCAACACCGGTATCGGCTGGCACGAGGCCCGGGTGCCGACCATCGTGACCTCGGTGCCGCGGGCCGCCTTCACGTCGGTGACCGCGGCGTTCAGACCGTACGTCGGCATCCCGGTCGTCACGTCGAACCGGATCAACCTGCCGCAGGTCGCCGAGGAGGTGCTGGCCCGCGGCGACGCCGACCTGGTCAGCATGGCCCGGCCGTTCCTGGCCGACCCGGACTGGGTGCTCAAGGCAACCACCGACCGGGCCGACGAGATCAACGTCTGCATCGCCTGCAACCAGGCCTGCCTGGACCACGTGTTCGCCAAGCGGAAGGCGAGCTGCATGGTCAACCCGCGGGCGGCCCGCGAGACCGAGCTCCAGTTGCTGCCCACTCGCCGTACCAAGAACATCGCGGTCGTCGGGGCGGGACCGGCCGGGCTGGCCGCGGCGGTGACCGCGGCCGAGCGGGGCCACTCCGTGGAGCTGTTCGAGGCGGCCGACGAGATCGGCGGGCAGTTCGGGATCGCGCAGCGGATCCCCGGCAAGGAGGAGTTCGCCGAGACGATCCGGTACTACCGGCGCCGGCTCGAGCTGACCGGCGTCAAGGTGCACCTCGGCCGCCGCGCGAGCGTCGACGACCTGGCCGGCTTCGACGAGATCGTGCTGGCCACCGGTGTCGTCCCGCGCATCCCGGCCATCCCCGGCATCGACCACCCGAAGGTCCTCTCGTACGTCGAGGTCGTCCGCGACCGCAGACCCGTCGGGGCGACCGTGGCCGTGATCGGGGCGGGTGGCATCGGTGTGGACGTGAGCGAGTTCCTGACCACCGAGTCGTCGCCTGCGCTGGACCTCGAAGCGTGGAAGGCCGAGTGGGGTGTGACCGATCCGACAGTCGCGCCCGGCGGACTCACCACGCCGCGGCCCGAGCCGTCGCCCCGCCGGGTCTACCTGCTGCAGCGCAAGCCCGGGAAGATCGGCGCCGGCCTCGGCAAGACCACCGGCTGGGTGCACCGCGCCGCCTTGAAGAACAAGCAGGTCGAGCAGTTGCGGGGCGTCAACTACGAGCGCATCGACGACGCCGGCCTGCACCTGACGTTCGGCCCGGATCGCAAGGACGCAAGGGTTCTGGACGTCGAGACCGTCGTCGTCTGCGCCGGTCAGGAGCCGGTCCGCGACCTCGCCGACGCGCTGCGCGACACCGGCCGCCCGGTGCACCTGATCGGTGGAGCCGACGTCGCCGCCGAGCTCGACGCCAAGCGCGCGATCGACCAGGCCACCCGGCTCGCGCTCACTCTGTGAGCCCGTCCGGGCACTGAACGCAAGGCTGACAGCTCAATTAGGTGCGCACGGGCGACGTGCTGAACTGGATCAACGGCCGGTCCGGGCGAGCGATCACGTATGTTCTCGACCAGCGGTTCCCGCGGGTGCTGTCCGCCGTACTGTGCGGCGCCGCCCTCGCGTTTGCAGGTACGACGGTCCAGGCGGTGTGCCGGAATCCGTTGGCCGAGCCGGGCATTCTCGGGATCACGGGCGGCGCCGGCGTCGGTGCTGTGATCACCCTCGTGCTGTTGCCGTCAGCAACCATCTGGCTGCTGTCCGGGGTCGCCGCGGTGGCAGCGCTGGGCACCTTCGCGCTGGTCTACCTGGTGTCGTGGCGGGGTGGTCTGAGCTCGGACCGGTTGGTGCTGATCGGCGTCGGGGTGTCGTCGGGGGCGACCGCGATCATCACGCTGCTGATCGTCGCCACCGATCCGTGGAACCTCAGCATGGCGATGACCTGGTTGTCCGGCAGCACCTACGGGCGGACGTTGCCGCAGGTGGCGCCGGTCGCGATCGCGCTGCTCGTTCTCACCCCGTTGACCGTGCACTCCCGGCGTGAGCTGGATCTGCTGGCGCTGGACGACGACGTACCGCGGATCCTCGGCGTACGGCTCGAGCGCCGGCGGCTGACCGCGTTGCTGTGCGCGGCGCTGCTGACGGCTGCGGCCGTGTCGGCGATCGGGGTGGTCGGGTTCGTCGGACTGGTCGCACCGCACGCGGCCCGGGCGCTGGTCGGCGGCCGGCACACCCGCATCCTGCCGGTCGCGGCGTTGCTCGGCGCGATCCTGGTCGGCGTTTCGGACAGCCTCGGCCGCACCCTGCTGGCCCCAGCGCAGATCCCGGCCGGCTTGCTGACCGCGCTGATCGGAGCGCCGTACTTCGTCTACCTGCTCTGGCGAACCCGGGTCCCGAACCGCTGATCAGCCGGCGGAGGCCTTTGCGGCGGCCTTCTTCGCCTGCTTGTACTCGCGGACCTTGAGCAGCGAGTCCGCGTCGACGACGTCCGCGACCGAGCGGTATCCGTCGAGCGCGTAGTCGCCGGCGGCCGCTTCCCAGCCCTCGGGCCGGACGCCGAGCTGCTTGGCCAGCAGCGCCACGAAGATCTGCGCCTTCTGCTTGCCGAAACCGGGCAGCTCCTGGACGCGCTTGAGCAGCTCCTTGCCGGTCGTCGGCTCGGTCCACAGCCGCGTCACGTCACCGTCGTACCGGGTCTCGACCAGCGCGGCCAGCTCCTGCAGCCGGGCCGCCATCGAGCCGGGGAACCGGTGGATCGCCGGGGGCCGGGAGCACAGCTCCTTGAACTCCTCCGGGTCGGCGGCGGCGATCGCGGCCGGATCGAGGGTGCCGAACCGGCTGAGCACCTTGAAGCCGCCGCGGAAGGCGTGCTCCATCCCGTACTGCTGGTCCAGCATCATCCCGAGCACGACAGCGAACGGGTACTCGTCGAGGACGCGGTCGGCGTCCGGCACGTTGGCGATCTGGAAGCCCATCGCCGCATCATCTCACGGGCCGTGGGGGTGCGGGATGTCCCTTGTGCTGGGGGAAGGTCCCTGCCGAAACGCCCCGAACCCGCCTATGCTCAGCCGGGGGCGCCGACGGGAGGAGCACGGATGGAGATCCGGGATCTGGATCGTAGGGCCGGTGCGGTACTCGGGGAAGTGGTGATGCAGGTGCGCCCCGAGCACCTGTGGTTCCCGACTCCCTGCCCGGACTGGACCGTCCGCGGCCTGCTCCGCCACATCGTCAGCGAGAACGAGGGCTTCGCCGCCGCGGCGCTGAACGGGTCGGCGCCGGTGCAGGCCTGGAACGGCGGCCGGCTCGGCGACCACCCGTCCGGCGCCTACCGGAGGTCCAACGCGCGGATCGCGGACGCGTTCGCCGACGGCGGCGCGCTGGACCGGCTGATGGAGGTCCGCGAGTACGGCTCGTTTCCGCGCCGGATCGCGCTGACCTTCCACCTGCTCGACTGCGTCATCCACGCCTGGGACCTGGCCCGCGCGATCGACGTCCCGTACGACCCGCCGCCGGACTTGGTCGAGCAGGCGTTCGGGCTGGCCCGCAAGATCCCGGACACCGACGCGGTCCGGGGCCCCGGCGCAGCGTTCGAGCGCAGCGTCAAGGTCCCCGGCGACGCCCCCGACTTCGACCAGCTACTCGGTCTCCTCGGCCGCAACCCCGACTGGGTCTCCCCGCTCGACTGAGTAGTCCTTCAGCTCGATCCTGTCCGGTACGGCGGCCGCCATCTTCCCCAGCGCCGGCGCGAGCAGCCGCGTCGTCATCAGCCGGGTCGACGCGTCGCGGAACCGGATGCCGAGCGCCGTCATCGGCATCGCCATCTTGATCCCGCCCGGCGGGAGCTCCATCCGCTGGTCGACGTACGCCTGCAGCTGAGCCTGGTACGACGGGAACGCCCGGACGTGATCGCCGTCCGCGGCGGCCAACTCGCCCGCGAGGACGTAGGCGCCGACGAGGGACAGCGCCGTGCCGTGCCCGGCCAGCGGCGAACCGCAGTACCCGGCGTCACCGACGAGGACGACCCGGCCGCGTGACCAGTCCGGTACGACGACCCGGCTGGTGCTGTCGAAGTAGAAGTCATCCGCGTCGCGGAGCGCGGCGAGGATGTGGTCGGTGTGCCAGCCGAGACCGGTGAATCGCCGTACCAGCAGGGCCTTCATGGCGTCGGTGTCGTGCCGGTCGTACCTGAGCACGGGGGAGCGGAAGCTCAGCAGGGCCTTGGCGTACCGCTCGTCGTGGTCCGGCCGAAGCCCGACCCAGCGACCGCCGGGTGCGGAGTGGATCTTCATCCAGTGGTTCAGCGGCTCGGGTGACTCGACGGTGAAGTACGACGTGTAGCCGCCGAGGTGGTGGACGAACTGTTCCTCCGGTCCGAAGGCCAGCTTCCGGACCCGGGAGTGCACGCCGTCCGCACCGACCACGAGGTCGAACCGTCGCCGCGGACCGCTGGTGAAGGTGACGTCGACGCCGGTCGTGTCCTGCTCCAGCGCCGCGATCGAGTCGCCGTACAGATAGTCGACGTCGTCGATGGTCGCGGCGTGCAGGATGCCGGCGAGGTCGCCGCGGAGGATCTCGATGTCCGCGATCGCGCCCGCGCCGTCGAGCAGCTCGACCGGCATCGCGGCGGCGGTGCGGCCGTCGGCCCGGACGTACGCGAGGCCGCGCTCGTGCAGCTGGGCCTTCTTGATCGCCGGCATCAGGCCCATCCGCTCGGCCACCACCTTGGAGATCCCGCGGAGGTCGACGGTCTGCCCGCCGGGTCGCGGCGCCGGCGCGAGCTCGACGATCGTCGGGGCGAACCCATGCCGCCGCAGCCAGTACGCCAGAGCCGGTCCGGCGATCCCGCCGCCGGAGATCAGAACGGTCTTGGTCATCGTGGTTCCTCTCGTCGAGCTAGTGCACGTACGGTGTACACGTACACCGTGGAGCGCACTACTCAGGGAGTCCAACAACCGCGTGGAGCGCACTAGTGCAGGAGGTTTGATGAGCGAGGCGCCGTACCAGGTGATCGCGGCCGAGATCCGGCGCCGGATCGAGGCGGGCGAGCTGGCCCCGGGCGATCGGGTGCCGTCGACAAGGGCGCTCGTCCGGGAGTTCGGCGTCGCAATGGCGACCGCCACGAAGGCGCTTCAGATGCTTCAGCAGCAGGACCTCGTCCACGCCCAGCCCGGAGTCGGCACCGTGGTCGGGTCGCCGCGCGCCGCGGTCCGGCCGGCCCGGGAGCAGCCGCTCGAGCTCAACCGCGAGCAGGTGGTGCGGCGAGCGATCGCGATCGCCGATGCCGAAGGGCTGGCCGGGGTGTCGATGCGGCGGATCGCGGCCGAGCTCGGGGTGTCGACGATGGCGCTGTACCGGTACGTCGGCGGCAAGGAGGCGCTCGTCCTGCGGATGGTCGACACCGCGATCGGCGAGTTCCCGTTGCCGGCCGAACCAGCAACGACCTGGCGGCAGGGGATCGAGGCCACAGCCCGTTTGCAGTGGGCGGCGTACCGGCGGCATCTCTGGCTGGCGAGCGCGATCAGCCTGAGCCGGCCGCAGGCGCTGCCCAACCTGCTGCCGCACACCGACGCCGTACTGCGTGCACTAGGTCCCTTCGGGCTCGACGGGAGTACGGCGCTCTACACCGCGATCACCGTGTTCGCGTACGTCCGGGGCGTCGCGCTGGCGATGGAGGCGGAGGTGCAGGCCGAGCAGGACACCGGGATGACCGCCGACGAGTGGGCCGACGAGCACCTGGAACCGATCAGCACCATGATCAGCCTGGAGGGCCTGGCCGGATTCCGGGCCGTGTTCCAGCCCGGTTTCGACTTCGACTACGACCTGGACCGTCTGTTCGAGTTCGGTCTCGAACTGGTTCTGGACGGGCTCGAAGTGAAACTCTCCCGGCTACGCTGAGTACGGACAGTGTCGACAGCCGCGGAGGTGTGCCGATGGAGCCGGTGTTCGCACCCGACGTGCCGGACGGCGTACGGCGGCTGCACCGGAACCGGCCCGAGCTGTTCGTCCCGGCCGGGCAGCCGAAGCCGAAGCGGGAGACGTCCTGGTCGGTCGCGCCCGGGAACACGTTCGGCACGTTGCTGGTCTGGCTCGCGGTCTGCGTCGGCGGCTGGATCCTGGCCCTCATCGTGATGGCCGCGACCCTGCCGGCGGAGGTGGCGGCCTGGTCCGCGGTCGTGCTGGCCGGGATCGCCGGCGTCGCCACGGTCGGGGTCCTGGTCAAGACCGGGATCGAGGACCGCGGCCACAAGGCGGTCCGGCTGCAGCACGGCAAGTACCTGCTGCCGGACGACTTCGACGAGGAGGCCGGCCGGCTGCTCGGCCGGGCCCAGCGCGCGGTGAAAACGGTGCTTGAGGCAACAGTCACCCAGCAGGGGTTGCTGGACGACGTGAAGAACGACCTGGTGCTGCCGGAGCAGCTCTGGGACATCGCGCAGGTGCTGCGCGAGCAGACCGTGCTGCGGGCCCGGCAGCGCGAGGTCGCGCGCGGGATGGCGACCGCCGAACTGGAGGCCGTGCTCGGACCGCAACGCCGCGCACTCGCGCTCTCGGTGGACGCGATCAAGCGCAAGGTCGACCTGCTCGACCGGTACGCCGACCGGGTCCGATCGGCCGACGCCGCCCTTCGGGCCGAGGCCGCGCTCGGGGACGGCGACCGCTACATCGAGCTTCTCGCCCGGACCGAACCGGCCGGCGACACCTCGGTCGTCCAGAGCTTCGCCGACGAAGCGAGTGCCCTCCGCGACACCCTGACCCGCAGTATCAACGCCGCCCGCGACGCCGGCCGGACCCTAGCTCTCCCCGAGTAGGCGCCGCTCTTCCTCGGGCGACAGGCCGAAACCAAGCTCGGGCTCGCCGCGCGCCTGGTCCCAGGCGATCAGGTCGACGAGCGTCTGGCGCAGCGGCGTGACCGGCATGCCGGCGGCTCGAGCCTTCGCCGGGTTGCGGCGGCGCTCGCCCCACTCGGCCTCGGGCTCGATCAGCGGGAAGCGCGGAGGTACGGCGTCGGCCGGGATCCGCACCAACTCGACCGTGCTGCCGGACAGGTCGGCAGAGGTCTCGATCAGTTCGGCGATCGTGGCGAACGGACCGACCGCGTTGAAGGCACCGGATCGATCGTCGGTGACCAGCTGTACGACGAGTCGTCCGAGGTCGCGGCTGTCGGTCAGTTGCAGCGGTTGCTCCGGCTTCGTCGGCAACGCGACCCGGCCGCCTCGTGCGCCCCGCCGTACCCAGTAGAGGACCGTGCTTGCCGTGTCGCCGGGACCGGTCACTCGGCCGGGCCGCACGATCGTCGCGCGGTCGCCGTACCGTTCCAGGACGTCGTCCTCGCAGGCGACCTTGCACGGGCCGTAGGTGTCGTTGGTGAGGACATCGGCCGCGCGCATCGGCGGCCGGCGGGTTGCGGTCTCGTCGGTGCCGGCCGGGAGGTCGCGGACGTAGACCGCGTGGCTCGAGATGAACACGTACCGTCCGACCCGGTCGCCGAGCACCTCCGTCGCCTCGTCGACGTGCCGGGTCTGGTAGCCGCTCAGGTCGACGACCGCGTCCCACTCGCCGGCGCGGAGCGACTCGTAGTCGCCGGTGTCACGATCCCCGACCAGCTGGGTCACCTCCGGCGGCAGGTCGGTCCCGCTCTTGCCCCGGCTGAACGACGCCACCTCGGCACCCTGCTCGAGCGCGTCCGCAACGACCGCGCGCCCGACGAACCCGTTTCCGCCCAGCATCAGAATCCGCACAACCGCCGACTCTAACCCGGCGCCGTACCCGATTAAGCTCGGCGCCATGACTGAGACGGTGGTGGTTGCCGGAGGCACCGGTGCGTTGGGCGCGGCGGTGACGGCGGAGTTCCTGCGGTCCGGCTGGCGGGTGGTCGTCCCCGGGCGGACCGAGGAGTCGCTGGCCCGGCTCGGCGCCGATCCGGCGCTGAACCCGATCGTCTCCGACCCCTTCGACCCGGCCGGTACGGCGGACGTCGTCGCGCTCGCCACCTCCGACGAGGCCGCGCCGCTGACCGCGCTGGTCAACCTGGTCGGCGGGTTCGCGTCCGGGGGGCGGGTGCACGAGACGCCGGTCGAGGACTTCGAGCGGCTGCTCCGGCTCAACCTGCGGCCGACGTACCTGATCACCCAGGCGGTGCTGCCGCACCTGCTCGCCGGCGGTGGCGGAGCAATCGTTTGTACGTCGAGCGGCGCGGCGCTGCGACCGTTCTCCGGGGCGGCCGGGTACATCACCGGGAAGGCCGGGGTGCTCGCGTTCGCCGACGCCCTGCACGCGGAGTACGCGGCCGACGGCATTCGGGTGAACACGATCATCCCCGGCACCATCGACACCCCGGCCAACCGCGCCGCGATGCCGAAGGCCGACACCAGCCGGTGGAGCCCGCCGGAACGCATCGCGGTTGTGGTACGCACCCTCGTCGAAACCCCGGGCCTTGCGGGCAGTCATCTGCCCGTGTGACAACCGATCACCCCTGTAACACGTCTGAGGAGGTACAGGTGCGGGTACTTGACGCACACTGGTGCTGGGGACGGCGACAGGGGAGCCATGGGGAAACGCGGTGCGGAGAGTTCCGAGGTGGCTGATGCCGTTCCGCCGCGCCGGCCGCGGTCGGTGCCGCGGCTGCTCGGGCTGACCCTGCTCGGCGCGCTGCTCCCGGGCCTCGGGCTCATCGCCGGCGGTCGCCGCCGGATCGGCGCGTTCATCCTGACCCTGACCCTCGGGTTGATCGGACTCGGCGTGTACGTCGCCCTGACCCGGCGCGAGGAGGTGCTCGCGGCGACCGTCGTACCGAGCCGGCTGCTGATGACCTCGGTCGCGATCGGGGCGCTCGCGGTGCTCTGGATCGTGGTGATCGTCGCCTCGCACCGTTCGTTGCGTCCGGCAACACGTGGGGCCGGCGGCCGGGCCGTCGGCGCGCTGCTGGTCGGGGTGCTGTGCTTCGCGATCGCGGTGCCCGCGGCGATCGGCGTACAGAGTGTGCTGGCGCAGCGCGACCTGGTCCAGGACGTGTTCGTCGCGCAGGGCGAGAGCAAGAGCGCGACCCGGCCGACCGAGATCGACACCAAGGACCCGTGGGAGGACAAGCCGCGGCTGAACCTGCTGCTGCTCGGCGGCGACGACGCTCCGAGCCGGCCCGGGGTCCGGACCGACACCGTGATCGTGGCGAGTATCGACACCAAGACCGGCAACACCGCGCTGATCTCGATGCCGCGGCAGCTGACCTTCATGCCGTTCCCGAAGGACTCGCCGTTGCACAGGATCTACCCGAACGGCTACGGCCAGGAGGGGCTCAGCCTGGAGGGCCGGCTGGAGTGGATGCTGACCGCGATGTACCAGAACATCCCGGCGGCGCACCCCGGCATCCTCGGCCCGTCCGACAACGAGGGCGCCGACGTGCTCAAGCAGTCCGTCGGTGAGGCGATCGGGCTCAAACTCGACTACTACCTGCAGGTCAACCTGAAGGGCTTCGCCGAGCTCGTCGACGCGCTCGGCGGGATCACCGTCAACGTCAACGAGCGGGTCGCGATGGGCGGCGTCAGCAGCTCACACATCCCGCCCAGCGAGTGGATCGAGCCGGGCCCGAACCAGCACCTCGACGGACGGCACGCGCTCTGGTTCGCCCGCGGCCGGTACGGCGCCGACGACGACCAGCGGCAGATCCGGCAGCGCTGCGCGATCAAGGGCATCGTCGACGCGGCCGACCCGCAGACCCTGGCGACCAAGTACAAGGCGATCGCCAGAGCCGGCCAGCAACTGCTGCGCACCGACATCCCGCAGGAACTCCTGCCCGCGCTGGTGCAGCTGGGGTTGCGGGTCAAGTCGGGGACCGTCTCGAACGTCCACCTCGACGCCAGCAAGCTGCGGCTGAAGTACCTGCACCCGGACTACGACGCCCTCCGCGACACGGTCGAGAAGGCCCTGGAGCAGCCCACACCGCCGGCGACCACCGCCCCGAAGACTGCGCCGAGCACGACCAAGCCCACTCGCAGGCCGATCACCACCACCGCGACGCCGGCTCCCACCCAAGACCTCGTAGACGCCTGCGCCTACCACCCGGAAGGCGATCAGCCGAACTGAATCGGGGTCGTCTGGGCCAGCGCCAGTCGCCAACCCGCCGAGGTCCTGAGGGCTGCGTAGGTCAGTGCGCCATTGGTCGGCAGCGCATCGGGATCGGCGTCCGCCCGCTCGTCGTGGACCGTCTTCACGCAGCTGACCAACGCCACGTCCGCGGTCAACGCCCGGACGTCGACGATCTCCACGCTGGTCCGCACGTCCTTCAGGTCGGAGCCGAGCGCCGCGGCCATCGCCTGGCTGAACGCGTCCCGCCCGAACAGCCGGCGTCCGGCGATGTTGACGATCACCATCTCGGCCGTGTGCAGGTCAGGCAGCACGTCCGCATCACTCTGCGCGGTGTCGGCCGCCTGCACCAGCTCGCGGATGGCCTGCTCGTCCTGTGCGGTCAGTTCAGTCATGACCGACAGTCTTCAACCTCAAGTCGAGTTCAGGTCAAGGGACGGCCGCGTCGATGTGCTGAACTTCCCCGGAGCGCGGGTGTCGATCTGGCGGTGAACCGCTCGACGTGAGAGTAAGGATCCGACCGAAACGACGAGGAGCACTGCGATGCGATTCATGATCATCAACAAGGCCGACGCCGACAGCGAGGCCGGCAAGTTCCCGCCGGACGAGATCGCCGAGGCCGTCGGCCAGGCCGTCGAGGCGATGTCCAAGGCCGGCGTCCTGCTGTTCGCCGAAGGCGTCCACCGCAGCGCCCTCGGCGCCCGCGTCAAGGTCGACGCCGGCAAACGCACCGTCACCGACGGCCCCTTCGCCGAGACCAAGGAACTCATCGGCGGCGTCATCGTCGTCGAGGTCCGCAACCGGGACGAAGCCATCGAATGGGCCGCCCGCCTGGCCGAAGCCCTCACCTCCGAGGTAGAAGTCCGCCGCGTGGTGGAGGAAGCCGACTTCGACCCGAACTCGGAGATCTACCAGAACTGACGTGTCGCGTGTCCATCCGGCGGGGTGCCGTTCGTGGTGATGCCATGAACAACACACTGGAAGTTCCCGGGGCGGAGTTGTACTACGAGGTGCGGGGAAGCGGGCCGCTGGTGGTGCTGGTGGGGGCGCCGATGGATGCGGACTCGTTTGCGCCGTTGGCGGAGCTGCTGGCCACCGACCACACCGTGCTGACCACAGACCCGCGGGGGATCAACCGCAGCGCCCTGCACGGGGAGGGGTCTACGCCGGAGGAGCGTGCGGACGATCTTGCCCGGCTGATCAGGTACGTCGATGCGGGGCCGGCGACCGTGTTCGGGTCGAGTGGGGGTGCGGTGACGGCGTTGGCGCTGGCGCAGGCGCATCCGGAGTTGGTGAGTGCGGTGATT
This sequence comes from Kribbella sp. NPDC002412, assembly GCF_053592935.1. Taxonomy (NCBI): domain Bacteria; kingdom Bacillati; phylum Actinomycetota; class Actinomycetes; order Propionibacteriales; family Kribbellaceae; genus Kribbella; species Kribbella sp. NPDC002412. The sequence continues at coordinate 26,593 of NZ_JBSFBL010000039.1, read as the reverse complement.
GCGCACGAGCCGCCGCTGGACACGCTGGTCGAGGATGCCGACGAGTTGCTGGCGGCGACCGAGCGGATGATTGCCGACTACCTGGCCGGGGACGTGCTCGGCGCGTGGCGGCAGTTCTTCGTGATCGCGAACATCCAGCTGCCGGACGACATGCTGAAGCTGATGTTCGGTGGCGAGCGGGATCCGCGAGTGGTCGCCGACGAGCGGTTCTGGTTCGAGCACGAGCTGCGGTCGAGCGTGACCTGGCGGCCGGACCTCGGCGCGTTGCGCGACGGCGGGGTCCGGTTCGTGGCCGGGATCGGCGAGGAATCGGGCGGTCAGCTGTGCGACCGGACCACGACCGCGCTGGCCGCCGGGCTCGGGATCGAGCCGACCCGGTTCCCCGGTGACCACATCGGGTTCGCGGAGGACCCGGCGCCGTTCGCCGCCGTACTGCGGGAACTGCTCTGAGATGAGACTCCGCCCGTGGCTCCGCGGGTGGAGTATGTGAAGCTGGTGGTGACCGGTGCGGGCCTGTGTGAACGGGCCTGGACCGGGCACTGGTCGGAGGTGCCAGCCGGGACCTGAGAGCTGCACCACCTGGCCCGCGTGGCGCCTTGACCTCAACCGTGGTTGAAGTTTCAAGCTGGTGCCGCTGAAACAGGACATCGGAGATATCGGCCCTCGCGGGGCCCCGACGAAGGAGCAGAGTTGACCACGTACACGCTTCCCGACCTCCCCTACGACTACGGCGCACTGGCGCCGTCGATCGCCGGCGAGATCATGGAGCTGCACCACTCCAAGCACCACCAGACCTACGTCAACGGCCTGAACGACACCCTGGAGAAGCTGGCCGCGGCCCGCGAGAAGGGCGACTTCGGCGCGATCGTCGGCCTGGAGAAGTCGCTCGCCTTCAACCTCGGCGGGCACGTCAACCACTCGATCTTCTGGAAGAACCTGTCCCCGGACGGCGGCGACAAGCCGGACGGTGAGCTGGGCGCGGCGATCGACGAGTACTTCGGCTCGTTCGACGGCTTCCAGGCCCACTTCACCGCGGCGGCGACCACCATCCAGGGCTCCGGCTGGGCGATCCTCGGCTGGGACGCGCTGGCCGGCCGGCTGCTCGTCCACCAGCTGTACGACCAGCAGGGCAACCTGCCGGCCGGGCAGATCCCGATCGCGATGCTGGACATGTGGGAGCACGCCTTCTACCTGCAGTACAAGAACGTGAAGCCGGACTACGTCAAGGCCTGGTGGAACGTGGTGAACTGGGCCGACGCGCAGGCCCGCTTCGACGCGGCCCGCGCCAACGCCGGCGGCCTGATCACCGGCAGCTGAGCGCACAGCAACGACAGGGGCGCCCGGACCAGGTGGTCCGGGCGCCCCTGTCGTTCCAGCGCAGGAAACTCAGCGCAGGAAACCGGCGATCACCGGCGCGATGGCCGACGCCTTGATGACGTGGTTCTGGCCCGGCACTTCTTTGTGCTGCGCACCGGGGACGGCGGTCGCGAGCGCCTTCATCGACGTCTTCATCCAGCCCGGGCTCTTCCCGCCGTTGACCACCAGGACCGGCTCGTCGATGCTCGCCCACTGCGAGGCGTCCAGCGGCTGCCCGAAGCAGTTCTCGCCGAGCAGCGTCGCGTCGTACGGCAGCGTGTGCGCGACCGCTTTCATGCCCTTCCAGGCCGGCATCAGCTTCATCAGCGCGACCACGATCCCGGGCAGCCCGATGCCCTTGGTCATGAAGTACTTGACCGCGTCGCCCGGATCGAGCGCCTTCAGGTCCGACACCCAGGTCCGCGGGATCTGCTTGCGGCTGTCGTCCACGACGTACGGCGCTTCGAAGGCGACCAGCCGCGAGATGGGCAGCCCGGCCGCGGCCGCTCGGAGCGCAAGGGCCGCGCCGGACGACGTGCCGTAGACGTACGCCGATCCGCCGGCCGCCTCGATCACGGCAGCGAGGTCCTCGATCTCGCGTTCCACGTCGTACTCGGCCTGGTCGCCGCTGTCGCCGCGGCCACGCCGGTCGTAGTTGTACACGGTGAACTCGGACGCCAGTTGCTCGGCCAGCTCCGGCATCGGGCCCTGCGCCCGGCTGCACAGCGCGCCGTCGACCAGCACCAGCGCGGGCCCGTCGCCACGCCGGTCGTAGGCGATCGTCGTACCGTCCTTCGAGACGACAGTGTTCATGCGTGGATCCTCCCGCGTCGGTGGGCCACTTGGCTGGCCTCACCGACGCGTCGAACCTCGGCCGCGGAAATCGACCGCTGCGTAGGAAAACCCGTGCCGAATGTGACTTAGACCACATTCAGGTCGCGCAGCGCATCTGCTGGATGACAGTCTGCAGTCAGCACAAGCGTCCGCCCCCGCTTGTCGCACCGCATGGGCGGACGTTCCGGCTGGGGACGGGCTTGGGGGCCTCGCGACGTTCCCGGCGCCTGACGGAACTGGGAGGAACCCCGTGAAAGCACGCACCTGGCTGGCCGGCCTCGCCGCCGGCGCAGTCGCACTGACGCTCACCTCACCCGGGCTCGCGAACAGCGCCCCGCCGGACCCGGTGGCCAAGAGCCCCGAGGTCCGCAAGCTAGACGGCCCGACGGGCGGTGGCGCCGGCCTGGTCGCCAAGCGCGACTCGCTCGGCCGCGCGCACTCGATCCGGCCCGCGACCCCGCTCAAGGCGCCGGCGTCCGTCGCGTCGAAGGCCGCGCGGTCCGCCACCAGCAAGCCCGACTCGCTGGCTGTCGCCAAGGCCCAGGTGGCCACGGTCGCGCCGTACTTCGGCGCCCGTCCCGCCGACCTGGTCGCCAGCACCAGCACACTGACCGAGTACGGCTCGCAGATCCGCTTCCAGCAGACTGTCGACGGCGTTCCGGTGTACGGCGGCGAGATCGTCACCAACCTGGACAAGGCCGGCGCGCTCGAGTCCGCCAACGGCGAGGTCGCCCTGGCCACGTACGGCGCTTTCCCGGTCGCCGACAAGGTGGACGCGGCCAAGGCGGCAGCCACCGGCGCCGCCGTACAGGCAGTGGCGCAGCGGGCCAAGGTCGACGCCGGCAAGCTGTCGGCCGAGCTGACCGGTCCGCGCTGGTTCGACCTCGGCCTCGTCACCCGCCAGCCGGGCTCTGTCGCCGTCCCGGTCTACCTGTTCGAGGTGACCGGCCCCGGGGACGTGCGCTGGCAGGCGATGGTGCACGCCTCGGCCGGCCAGGCGCTGCTCGCCTGGAACCTGAACGAGAACATCAACCGGGTCGTCTGCGACGCGAACCGCGCGATCATCGAGACCGGTTACGAGGACGTTCGCTGCGGCACGGTGTTCCAGCCGACCCGGGTCGAGGGCGGCCCGGCGTCGACCGTGACCGACGTCAACCAGGTGTTCGAGTTCTTCGGTGACACCTCCGATACCTACGCCGCGCTCGGCACCGACCTGACCGAGCTGATCGGCGTGGACTACGGCGACGGCCTGGGCAAGGCGCTGCGCGGCACCGTCCGGGTCTGCGTCGAGGGCGGCTGCCCGTTCGCGAACGCGTTCTGGAACGGCGAGCAGATGGCCTTCGGCGAAGGCGTCAGCACCGACGACGTGACCGGCCACGAGCTGACCCACGGCGTCACCCAGCACACCTCCGGCCTGGCCTACCTGTGGGAGGCGGGCGCGATCAACGAGGCGTTCTCCGACATCATGGGCGAGTTCGTCGACCTGACCAACGGGTCGGCCGACGACGTCCCGGTGAACCGCTGGCAGATCGGCGAGGGCTCCAGCCTCGGCGTGATCCGGAGCATGTCCGACCCGACCCGGTACAACGATCCGGACCGGATGCGCAGCGCGAAGTGGTTCGACGACACCTTCTTCCAGGACAACGGTGGCGTGCACAGCAACTCCGGTGTGGCGAACAAGGCGGCGTACCTGATCGCGGACGGCGGCTCCTTCAACGGCCAGAAGCTGCTCGGCATCGGCCTGGCCCGCTCCGAGGTGCTGTGGCACGAGACCCAGAAGGTGCTCACCACCGGCGCCGACTACGGCGACCTGGCCGAGGGGCTGCGGGCGACCTGCGCCAAACTGGCCAAGAAGAAGAAGTCCGGGATGACCAAGGCCGACTGCGCCCAGGTCGAGCTGGCGATCAAGGCGACCGAGATGGACTTCGAGCCGGGGATCGGCAAGCCGGCCCAAGCGCCGGTCTGCGACACCGCCGGCGCGAAGGCCAAGAACCTGTTCCGGACCAGCTTCGCCGAGTACCCCGACGGCAAGGTCGTCCGGGACGCGGGCTGGGTGCTGGGCAAGGCCGAGGGCCTGGACGGCTCGCTGGTCGACACGTCCTACTCCCTCGACGGTGACGACTCGATGCTCGGTGTGGCGACCGACCCGGACGGCTCGATCAGCCTGCAGACCGCGAACGGGACGAAGATCAAGAAGCCGAAGACGTACCTGCGCTTCACGCACGCGTACAACTTCTACAACGTGTTCATCAGCTTCGGCGTCCGCACCGGTACGGCCACCCTGGAGTACTCCGACAACGGCGGCGCGACCTGGAAGGACAGCGCCGGGCTGAGCTGGGTCAACGGCCCGACCGTCGACAAGAACTTCGCCGACGAGCCGGCCGCCTGGCACGGCAACTCCGGCGGCTGGGAGACCAGCCGGCTGGACCTGACCGAGTTCCAGGGCAAGCAGCTCAAGTTCCGCTGGACCGAGCACGGCGAGGACTTCGCCGACCTGATCCCGGCGAACTGGTGGCTCGACAACGCCACCGTCTACACCTGCTCCAAGTAGTCAGCAGGCCGCGGCGCGTTCCAGCAGGAGAGTGCGTTCGCGTTCGTTGCGCGTGAGTGCGGCGGCCTTCTCGAACTCGGCCCGGGCCTCGTCGAGCCGGCCGAGTTTGAAGAGGAGGTCGCCGCGCACGCTCGGCAGCAGGTGGTAGTCCTTCAGCGACGGCTCGTCCGCGAGCGCGTCGACGGCCTCGAGCCCGCGCTCGGGGCCGAACGCCATCGAGATCGCGACCGCCTGGTTGAGCTCGACGACCGGTGACGGGGTGACTTGCGCGAGTACGGCGTACAGGCCGGCGATCCGCGCCCAGTCGGTGTCGTCGGGGTCGGCCGCGCGGGCGTGGCAGGCGGCGATGGCGGCCTGCAGCAGGTACGGGCCGGGTGGCTTGTCCAGCGCCCAGGCCCGGTCGAGCCCTTCGAGACCGCGGCGGATCAGCAGGCGGTCCCAGCGCCGGCGGTCCTGGTCGAGCAGCAGGACGGGCTCACCGTCCGGGCCGACCCGGGCGTTGGCGCGGGACGACTGGAGCTCCATCAGCGCGAGCAACCCATGGACTTCGGGCTCCTGCGGCATGAGCTCGGCCAGCAGGCGGCCGAGGCGCATCGCCTCGTTGCAGAGCGCCGGCCGCATCCAGTCGTCGCCCGCGGTCGCCGAGTAGCCCTCGTTGTAGATCAGGTAGACGACCTCGAGCACGGACGTGAGCCGCTCGAGCAGGTCGTCGCCGGACGGCACCTCGAACTCGACGCCGGCCTTGGCCAGGTTGCGCTTGGCCCGGACGATCCGCTGGGCGATCGTCGCCTCCGGGGCCAGGAACGCGCGGGCGATCTCGTCGGTCTTCAGGCCGCCGAGCAGCTTCAGCGTCAGCGTCACCCGGGCGTCCATGGTCAGCACCGGGTGACAGGCGGTGAACACCAGCCGGAGCAGGTCGTCCTCGATGTGGTCCTCGAGGATGGCTTCCACGTCGTCCTCGACGCTGTCGCCGTCGATCTCCAGCTCGTGGCCCATCTCGGCGAGCTTGCGCTGGTAGGTCTCCTTGCGCCGGATCAGGTCGATCGCCCGCCGCTTGGCGATCGCCATCAGCCAGGCGCCGGGGTTGTTCGGCACCCCGGACTCCGGCCACTGCTCCAGCGCCGCCACCAGCGCGTCCTGCGCCAGCTCCTCGGCCAGCCCGACGTCGCGCACGATCCGGGCCACCCCGGCGATGATCCGCGCCGACTCGATCCGCCAGACCGCGTCGACGGCCCCATGAGCCTCCACAACCGTCACCCGCCGATAGTAGTCCGGGCACTGGCCGCCGGCCGGGGACGAATAGACTTCCTCCCGATACCCCTCGGAAGAACGCTTGAGGTTTGTTGTGCTCACCATGCAGGACGCGCTGCTGGCGCTGACGAAGTACTGGACCGACCGCGGGTGCATGGTCGTGCAGCCGTTCAACACCGAGGTCGGCGCCGGAACGCTGAACCCGGCGACCATCCTGCGGGTGCTCGGTCCCGAGCCGTGGCGGGTCGCGTACGTCGAGCCGAGTGTCCGGCCCGACGACAGCCGGTACGGCGAGAACCCGAACCGTCTGCAGACGCACACCCAGTTCCAGGTGGTGCTCAAGCCGGACCCGGGCAACCCGCAGGAGCTGTTCCTGGACAGCCTGACCGCGCTCGGGATCGACATCGACGCGCACGACGTCCGGTTCGTCGAGGACAACTGGGCCAACCCGGCGACCGGCTCCTGGGGGCTGGGCTGGGAGGTCTGGCTGGACGGCCTGGAGATCACCCAGTTCACCTACTTCCAGCAGGCCGGCGGCATGACGCTGGACCCGGTGTCGGTGGAGATCACCTACGGCATCGAGCGGATCATGATGGCGCTGCAGGGCGTCTCGCACTTCAAGGACATCGACTACGCCCCCGGCATCTCGTACGGCGAGGCGTTCGGCCAGGCCGAGTACGAGATGAGCCGGTACTACCTCGACGACGCCGACGTCGACAGCCAGAAGCGGCTGTTCGAGGAGTACGCGAACGAGGCCCGCCGGATGCTCGACGCCCGGCTGCCGGTGCCCGCGCACGTGATGGTGCTGCGCTGCTCGCACACCTTCAACGTGCTCGACGCCCGCGGCGCGGTCAGTACGACGGAGCGCGCCAAGGCCTTCGGCCGGATGCGTGGGCTGGCCCGCGAGGTGGCGCAGCTGTGGGCCGAGCGTCGTACCGAGCTCGAGCACCCGTTGGGGATCGCCGAGTTGCCCGCAGCGGCGCCGGAGCCGACCGAGTTCCCGACCGTCACCGGGACCCGGCAGCTGACGTTCGAGATCGGCACCGAGGAGATGCCGCCGTCGGAGGTCACCAAGACCGCCGAGGCCGTCCGGACCGCGCTGACCGAGAAACTGGCCGCGACCCGGCTGGGTCATGGCGACATCACGACGTACGCAACGCCTCGCCGGGTGGTCGCGTTCGTGGCGAGCGTCCAGGCGGGCGAGCCGGACGCGGAGCGGGTGGTCCGTGGTCCGCGGAAGTCGGCCGCGTACGACGCCGACGGCAACGTCACCAAGGCCGCCGCCGGGTTCGCCCGCGGTCAGGGCGTCGATGTCAGCGAGCTGCACGACCTGGACGTCGACGGCGTCGAGTACGTCGCGGTGACCAAGCCCGACCCGGGTCGCGGCGCGGCCGAGGTGCTGAGTGGCGTGCTGAGCGAGATCGTCAGCGGCCTGCGGTCGGACAAGAACATGCGGTGGAACGACGCCAAGCTGTCGTTCACCCGCCCGGTCCGCTGGCTGGTCGCGCTGCTCGGCGACCAGGTGGTGCCGGTCTCGGTGTCGTCGCTGGCCGCCGGACGGACGACGCGGGTGCACCGGACCGCCGCCCAGCCGCAGGTGGAGATCGCCGCGGCCGAGGGCTACCTGGACCTGCTCCGGATCCACGGCATCGAGGCCGACCCCGCGCGACGCCGTTCCCAGATCGTCTCGGCCGCCGGTGAGCTCGCGGCAGGTGTCGGCGGCACGATCGACGTCGAGGGCGAGTCCGCGCTGATCGACCAGATCGTCAACCTGGTCGAGGAGCCGACCGCGATCCTGGGCGGCTTCTCCGCCGACTACCTGACGCTGCCGGGCGAGATCCTGACCACGGTGATGCGCAAGCACCAGCGGTACCTGCCGGTCCGCGACGGCGACGGCAAGCTGCTGCCGCACTTCGTTGCCGTGGCCAACGGTTCGGTCGACGAGGACGTCGTCCGCGGCGGCAACGAGGCGGTGCTGCGGGCGCGCTACGAGGACGCCGCGTTCTTCTGGCGGGCCGACCTGGAGACGCCGCTGGAGACGATGAAGGGCGAGCTGGAGAAGCTGGCCTTCGAGGAGCGGCTCGGCTCGATGGCCGACCGGGCGTCCCGGATCGGCCGGATCGCCACCTCGCTGGCCGCGGTCGTGGGGCTGGAAGGCGATGACCTGACCACGCTGAAGCGGGCGGCCGAGCTGGCGAAGTTCGACCTCGGCTCGCAGATGGTCGTCGAGCTGACCAGCCTGGCCGGGACGATGGCCCGCGAGTACGCGCAGCGGGCTGGTGAGACCGAGGCCGTCGCGCAGGCGCTCTACGACATGGAGCTGCCGCGGTCCGCCGGTGACCCGGTGCCGTCGACCACGCCGGGTGCGCTGCTCGCGCTGGCCGACCGGTTCGACCTGCTGGCCGGCCTGTTCGGCATCGGCGCCAAGCCGACCGGTAGCTCCGACCCGTTCGCGCTGCGCCGCGCGGCCGCCGGTGTGGTCGCGATCCTGCGCGAGCACCCGGAGCTCAAGGCGATCACTCTCACCGCCGGTCTGCGGGCCGCCGCGGACGAGATCGGCGCGCAGGGCATCGACGTACCGGCAGACTCGCTCGACGAGGTCGCCGAGTTCACCGTACGGCGCTACGAGCAGCAGCTGATCGATCGCGGCGACGACCACCACCAGGTGGCCGCGGTGTTGCCGCTGGCAACGGCTCCGGCGGTCGCGGACGAAACGCTGGCCTCGCTGCAGCAGCTCGTCACCAGCACGGACTTCGCCGACCTGGTCGCCGTCCTGCAGCGGGTGCGCCGGATCGTCCCCGAGGGCACCGAGGCGTCGTACGACGCCGGCAAGCTGACCGAGCCGGCCGAGGTTGTCCTGCACGAGGCGGTCCAGAAGGTGGGCCAGGCGCCGACCGCGCTGGCCGACTTCGTCACCGCCGCGTCCGTCCTGGTCGAGCCGGTCACCACGTTCTTCGACGAGATCCTGGTGATGGCCGAGGACCCGGACCTGCGCGCCGCGCGGCTCGGGCTGCTGGCGACGATCAGCTCGCTGGCCGCTCCGGTGCTCGACTGGCAGGCGCTGGGCACCAGCCTCAGCCCCGCTGAGTGAGTGCGCTGACGATCAGCTCGTTGCGCGCGTCCTGACCGAGCGGGACGGTGGTGTGCACACCGTCCCGCAGGTACGGCCCGGGGATACCGGCGGCGTCCGCGCGACGTTGGTGCTCAGTCGTCCAGCGTGAGCAGCGCAGCGAGCCGCTCGCCGATCAGGCGGTAGCCCTCCGGTCCGGGATGTACGTCGTCGACGTACAGCGCCAGCGCTTCGTCCGCGGTGAGGATGGTGCGCCCGTCGATGATCCGGACCGCCGGGTCCGTCCGGGCGCCGAGCTCCACACAGGCGCGTACGTCGTCCAGCGTGAGCCCGACCGCGTTCGGTTTGCCTTCGAGGTGTGGGGCGACGAGTGGGGTGATGACGACGACCGGCGTCTTCGGATGGCCGTCGCGGACAGTCGACACGAACGCCTCGACCTGGCCTGGCAGCGTGCGCCCGCTGTAGGTCTCGCCGCCGTAGATGTTGATGCCGAGGCACATCGAGATCAGCCGGGCGGGTGTGTCCCGGATGGTCCGCGCCGCGATCGGGTCGAGGTGGCACTCGCCGGCGAACCCGAGCGCGACCAGATCCCAGCCGTGCTTCCGCGCGACGACCGCGGGCCAGGTCTCGGACGGCCCGAAGGCGCCCGTGCATTGGGTGATCGAGCTGCCGTAGGTGACCCACCGCGGCCCGGTCGGCGCGAGCGGCTCGGCCGCACCGTCGAAGGTGATGTCTCGGACTGCGATCACACCTGACTGCGGGAGCCAGATCTCGACCTCGGCCGGCCGGCCCGGCAGGTCGGCGACGAGACGCTGTTCCCCGTCCCGGACCTCGATGCGGCGGTGCAGTTCGCCGTCGACCAGCACGTCGAGCGGGCCGAGCATCGAGTAGATGCCGAGGCTCGCGCGGATCTCCAGGCCGACCGACGAGGCCGCCGTACGCCAGGAGGCCCGGACGCCGGCGGGAGTCGCGGCGCGCTCCCAGAGCCGGTGACCGGGGCGCTCCGGGTAGCCGGTCCAGTCGATCATCCGGAAGTCGCGACCGCGCGGGTCCAGCCGCCAGTACGTCGTCCAGCCGTCCGCATCCGCCTCGCGGTACTGGTACCCCGTCCAGAAAGCGTCGCTCATGATCGTCCTCCTCGGATGCCCCGGAGTGACCGGGCGACGGGCTGGGCGGCGGCGGACGTGAGGCGGGCGACCGCGCGCGCACCGAGGCTGGCGTCGACGTGGGCGAGCATGACCGCGGCGGCGGTCTTGGCGTCTCCGGCCGCGATCGCACCGACCAGTGCGAGGTGCTCGGCGTGGGTGCGGTCCAGGTCCTCCTCGGTCCGGCCGTCCTCGAGAGCAAGCCTGCGGTACCGGTCCGCCTTGTCCCACAGCCCGTCCAGGGTCTGGACCAGCAACTGGTTGTGCGAGGCGGTGTAGATGGCGACGTGGAAGCGCCGATGGGTCGCCAGCTCGGCCGGCCCGGGGTCGCTCTGCAGCGGCAGCAACTCGTCCGCGGTCTGCCGGATCAGCTCGAGATCCTGCCGGGTACGGCGCTCGGCCGCGAGGCCGGCCGCCAACGGGTCGAGCGAGCGCCGGATCTCGATCAGGTCGCGCGCCTCTTCCGCCGTCAGCCGGGTGACCCGGGCGTCCCGGTGCGCGTCCAGCTCGACGAGGCCTTCGGTCATCAACCGGCGCAGTGCTTCGCGCAGCGGCGTCGTGCTGATGCCGAGCTCACGGGCCAGGGCCGCCTGCTGGATGACTGCGCCCGGGACCAGGTCGCCGCGCAGGAGTTGCTCGCGGACCAGCTCGTACGCGGTCTCGGCCTTGGTCGCCAGCTTGGCCTCGGTCACGGGCGCACCTCCACGGTTATAACAGCGTCACGGCAAAGATTACCTCAAGACCAGGCTTCGAGACGATCACAGGCAGAGGTTGACGCAGAAGGTTATAACGACTCACACTCACTGCCATGGCAGACGAGTACAGGCTGGGTGTGTTGTCCGGTGACGGCATCGGGCCGGAGGTCGTGCCCGCGACCGTCCAGGTCCTCGACGCGGCCGTGGCTGCTGCCGGTGGCGCGCCGATCGAGTGGGTCCCGCTCCCGGTCGGCGCCGAGGCGATCGAGACACACGGCAGCGCGCTGCCGCCAGTCACGCTGGAGACGCTGGAACAGCTCGACGGCTGGCTGCTCGGTCCGCACGACAGCGCGGCGTACCCGGAGGAGCATCGCGTCCAGCTGAACCCGAGCGGGTTCCTGCGCAAGCACTACGACCTGTTCGCGAACATCCGCCCGGCGAAGGCCTTCGAAGGGACGCCGGCGCTGGTGCCGGGGCTCGACCTGGTCGTCGTCCGGGAGAACACCGAGGGCTTCTACGCCGACCGCAGCACGTACCGCGGCACCGGTGAGTACATGCCGACCCCCGACGTGGCGATCGCGATGGGGATCTTCACCCGGCCGGCGATCGAGCGGATCGCGCGGCAGGCGTTCGAGCTCGCGATGCGGCGCCGCAAGCACCTGACGATCGTGCACAAGGCGAACGTGCTGCGGCTGACGACCGGCTTCTTCCGCGACATCTGCCGTGAGATCGCCGCCGACTACCCCGAGGTGCGGGTCGACGACTTCCACATCGACGCGATGACCGTCCACCTGGTCCGGCACGGCGCCGACTTCGACGTGCTGGTCACCGAGAACATGTTCGGCGACATCCTGTCCGACCTGGCCGGGGAGCTGGCCGGATCGCTCGGGATCGCGCCGTCGATCAACGCGTCCCACCAGCGGGCGATGGCGCAGGCCGCGCACGGCTCGGCGCCCGACATCGCCGGCCGCGACCTGGCCAACCCGACCGCGATGATCGCGTCCGGCGCGATGCTGCTCGACTGGCTCGGCTCCAGGCGGGCCGCCGTACTGGTCGATGAAGGGCTCCGGGCAGCGGTCGGGAGTGGCGTCCGTACGGCGGATCTCGGCGGCACCGCGGGGACGGCCGAGTTCACCGACGCGGTCGTCGCGTCGATCAGCGAGCTGACATGACCGGGCACCGCATCCAGCCGCTGCGAGGGATCGCGCCGGACCACCTGCCGCGGACCTTGCGCATCCTGCTCGAGAACGCGCTCCGGCACGGCACGGCGAGCGACGTGCTGCGGGACTGGATGCCCGGGGCGGTCGGCGAGCTGGAGGTGCACCCGTCGCGGGTGTTCCTGCACGACACGAACGGCGTTCCCGTGCTCGTCGACCTGGCCGCGATGCGCGAGGCGATGGTGGCCCAGGGCAAGGATCCGGCGCTGGTCGACCCGGTGGTCCCGGCCGAGCTGGTGGTCGACCACTCGGTGATCGCGGACGCCTTCGGACGGCCGGACGCGATGCAGCTGAACGTGGCGCTGGAGTACGAGCGCAACACCGAGCGGTTCCGGTTCCTGCGCTGGGGGCAGCAGACGTTCCGGCAGCTGAAGGTGGTGCCGCCTGGCGCCGGGATCATGCACCAGATCAACCTGGAGCACCTGGCCCGGGTGGTCGAGGAACGCGACGGCTGGTTGTTCCCGGATCTCTGTCTGGGCACGGACTCGCACACCACGATGGTCAACGGTCTCGGTGTGCTCGGCTGGGGGATCGGCGGGATCGAGGCCGAGGCGGCGATGCTCGGTCAGTCGGTGTCGATGGTGCTGCCCAAGGTGGTCGGCGTACGGCTGACCGGTTCGCTGCCGGTCGGGACGACGGCGACCGACCTGGTGCTGACGATCACCGAGACGCTGCGGGCGCACGGGGTGGTCGGGAAGCTGGTCGAGTTCGGCGGGCCGGCGCTGGCCGAGCTGCCGGTGCCGGACCGGGCGACGATCGCGAACATGAGCCCCGAGTTCGGCTCGACCGTGGCGTACTTCCCGATCGACCAGCGCACGCTGGACTACCTGCTCTTCACGGGACGGACGCCGGAGAAGGTCGCGCTGGTCGAGGAGTACGCGCGAGAGCAGGGGCTGTGGCACGAGCCGTCGGTCGAGCTCTTGTACGACGAGTACGTCGACGTCGACCTGGGCAGGGTGGTCCCGTCGATCGCCGGGCCCCGCCGACCGCAGCAACGCACGTCTCTCGCCGATTCACGTGCGGCGGTCGAGACCGAGTTGCCTGCAGGTCCGCGCACTGCCCAGACCCCTGGACATGGCGCTGTCGTAGTTGCCGCGATCACCTCGTGCACCAACACGTCCAACCCCGCGGTGATGGTCGCCGCCGGTCTGCTCGCGCGCAACGCGGTCGAGCGCGGTCTCACCAGCAAGCCGTGGGTGAAGACGACGCTGTCCCCAGGATCGCGCGTGGTGATGGACTACCTCGGCGATGCGGGACTCACGCCGTACCTGGAGAAGCTCGGCTTCCATCTGGCCGGCTTCGGCTGTATGACGTGTATCGGCGCCTCCGGTGCCCTCATCGATGAGGTGGGGAAGGCGGTCCGCGAACAGGATCTGACCGTCGCGGCCGTGCTCTCCGGCAACCGGAACTTCGAGGGCCGGATCCAGCCGGACGTGCGGCTCAACTACCTCGCGTCGCCGCCGCTCGTGATCGCCTACGCCTTGGCCGGCCGGATGGACATCGACCTGCTCACCGAACCACTCGGTGTTGACGACAGCGGCCGGCCGACCTACCTCGCCGACCTGTGGCCGAGCGCGACGGACATCGACGAGGTGATCGGGCAGACGCTCAAGCCCGAGCTGTTCAACGCTGTCTACGACGACGTGTTCCCCGGGGACGAGCGGTGGCGGCGACTCGATGCGCCCGGCGGTGAGACGTTCGCCTGGGGTGACTCGACGTACCTGCAGCGCCCGCCGTACTTCGACCAGCCGCCCGCGGTGGGTCCGTTGACCGGAGCTCGCGCGTTGGTGCGGCTGGGGGACTCGGTGACCACGGACCACATCTCGCCTGCGGGCGCGATCCCGCCGGACAGCGTGGCCGGGCGCTACCTCCAGGAGCTCGGGGTGACGCAGTTGAACACCTATGCGTCGCGACGGGGCAACCACCTGGTGATGATGCGCGGCGCCTTCGGCAACGTTCGGCTGCGCAACCAGCTTGCCCGGGGCGTCGAAGGACCGGTGACGCCCGGGCCGGACGGCGTACTGACGTCGATCTTCGATGCCGCAGAGGCTTATCGCGCGGCCGGTGTGCCGGTCGTGGTCGTCGCGGGCAAGGAGTACGGGACGGGATCGTCGCGGGACTGGGCGGCGAAAGGGCCGGCGCTGCTGGGGGTGCGGGCGGTGCTCGCGCAGTCCTTCGAGCGGATCCACCGGTCGAACCTGGTCGGGCTCGGCATCCTGCCGCTGGAGTTCCTGCCGGGTGAGGGCGACGACCTCACCGGTGCGGAGCCGATCGACATCGCGCTCGGCACAGACGGGTTCGCGACCGCGACGTCGGCCGGCAAGTCGTACCGGCTGAAGGTCCGGCTCGACACCCCGCGTGAGGCGGACTACTACCGCCACGGCGGGGTGCTGCCCTACGTGCTGCACAAGCTGACCGTTGCCGGGTCAGGAAAGTAACGGGTAGACTGTTGTAACAGGTGATGCAATTTAACGAAGGTTACGCTCACCTAACCCGCGGAAGGAAATATCCCCAATGACCGCGTCAGTAGCGGAAGTACAACCCCCCGAGATCCACCACTCGCACCGTGACGTCACCGGTGGCTGGCTGCGGCCCGCGACCTTCGGCGTGATGGACGGCCTGGTGTCGAACTTCGCCCTGGTCGCCGGTGTGGTCGGCAGTGGCGCGACCGGCAAGGTCGTGATCATCACCGGACTCGCCGGCCTGGTCGCCGGCGCCTGCTCGATGGCGTCCGGTGAGTTCACCTCGGTCTCGTCCCAGACCGAGCTGATGAAGGCCGAGATCGAGGTGGAGCGGCGCGAGCTGCAGATCCACCCCGAGGAGGAAGAGCGCGAGCTCGCCATGATGTACGAGGCGAAGGGCCTGCGCCCCGAGCTCGCCGCCGAGGTCGCTCGTGAGCTGACCAGCGATCCGGCGGTCGCGCTCGACGTCCACGTTCGTGAAGAGCTCGGCGTCGACCCCAACGACCTGCCGTCGCCCTGGCTGGCCGCCGGCTCGTCGTTCGCCGCCTTTGCGATCGGCGCCGTGATTCCCTTGCTGCCGTTCATCTTCGGCGCCATCAGCGTGTGGCCGGCGCTCCTCCTGAGCGCGCTCGGCCTCGTCGTCACCGGCGGCATCGTCGGCAAGATCACCGCCCGCCCGTTCTGGTACGGCGGCGGCCGTCAGCTACTCCTGGGCGGCCTGTCGGCCGCGGTCACCTTCGTGATCGGGCTAGCAGTCGGTACTGGACTGTCATAACAGAGATGGAGGGCGGCCGGTGCGTGTCGCGGCTTTGATCAAGCAGGTGCCCAAGGGTGACCACAGTGGGCGCCTGGATGCCGACGGGCGGCTCGAGCGGGCCGGGGCTGTCACGGAGATGAATCCGTGGTGCCGCCGGGCTGTCGCTCAGGCCGTGCGGCTGGCGCGGGAGTCGGGTGGTCGCAGTACGGCGATCACCATGGGGCCTCCGGTGGCGGCCGACGTACTGCGCGAGGCGCTGGCGTGGGGTATCGATGACGCCCTGCACCTCACCGACCCGGCGCTGGCCGGCTCGGACTGCTTGGTCACGGCCCGCGCCCTGGCCGCCACCATTTCGGTGCTGGACGAACGCCCCGACCTGATCCTGGTCGGCGCCAGCTCCGTCGACGGCAGCACCGGCGCAGTAGGCGCCATGCTCGCCGAGCTCCTCGGCCTGCCCTTCACCGGCCCGGTCCTCACTCTGGAGCCCTCAGGCAGCACCCTCCACACCACCGTCCAACACGACACCGGCACGGAGACGGTCGCCGTACAACTCCCCGCTGTAGTAGCCATAGCCGAACGCTCCTGCCCGCCCGCCAAGGTTCCCGCCGACACGTGGCCCACCGGCGATGCGATCCGCCGGGTAACCACTGCCGACCTGGCTCCCGGCAGCTGGGGCCTGGCCGCCAGCCCAACAAAGGTCGCCAACGTCCACCCCGCACCCCTGACCCGAGACCCGGTAATCTTCCGCGGCCGCACCGAAACCCAGGTAACCCGAGCAATCACAGAACTACTAGCCCGAGGCTGCTTCCAGCCCCAGCCAGCCGCAGATGCCGCGCCCGTGCCCACCTCACCCCTCCCCGGCGAGCGGCCCGCAGGGCCGCGAGACGGTGGGGAAGTGGTGGTGTTGGTGGGGGCTGGGCCGGAGGCCGGGACTCAGGCGTTGCTGGGGGCCGCCGCGGTGTTGGCTGGTGAGGTTGGTGGGTTCGTGACTGCCGTGCGGACCGCGGAGAGCACCGAGGAGCTTGCGGTGTGGGGCGCGGACGCTGTGGTGACGCTTACTGATGACGAGCCTCGGCCTGTTGCTGAAGCGCTGGTCAAGTGGATGGCTGGGCGGAATGCGTGGGCCGTGCTGGGGGCGGCTTTGCCTTGGGATCGGGAGGTGTTGGCTCGGTTGGCCGTGGCTACGGGGGCCGGGTTGATGTCCGATCTGGTGAGTTTGCGAGTGAGTGGTGGGCGGTTGTCGGGCTTGAAACCGTCGGGTGGCGGCACGTTGGCTGAGATCGTCAGCGACGGATCGCCTCAGATCGCGACGATCCGGACCGGCTTGCTGCCCCTACGGGCCCCACGAGCCGACCGGCCGGTCGACGAGCACACGCTGCACGTCGCAGACGATCCAGGGGTACGGCGGGCTGAGCGTCGTACCGGGAGCGAAGGGGACGCGCTGGACCGGGCCGACGTGGTCATCGGGGTCGGGCGAGGCGTGTCGCCTGACGCCTACGCCGAGCTCGAGCCCATGCGCCTGCTGCTGAACGCGGAGCTGGCCGCGACCCGCAAGGTGACCGACGAGGGCTGGCTGCCGCACGGCAGGCAGCTCGGGATCACCGGGCGGAGTGTCGCGCCGCGGATGTACTTCGCGGTCGGCCTGTCCGGCAACCTGAACCACCTGGCCGGCGCGAGCCGGGCCGGGACCGTGCTGGCGATCAACACCGACCCGGCCGCGGAGGTCTTCGCGCACTGCGACGTCGGGCTGGTCGCGGACTGGCGGGAGGTGATGCCGCATCTGGTGGAAGGACTACGGGCTCGGGTGAGCGGCTAACCTGTGCGGCATGGCGACGACCCGACGGACGAAGGCTGCGGTGAACGGCTCCGAAGCCTGGCTGCTGCTGATCTACAAGGTGCCCAGCGACTCGTCGCGGGCGCGGGTGGCGGTCTGGCGGGAGCTGAAGCGGCTCGGCGGGTTCTACGTCCAGCAGGCGGTGTGCGTGCTGCCGGACCGCGACGAGCTGCGGGCCGGGATGGCGAAGGTGCGGGAGCGGGTCGCCGAGCTCGGCGGGTCGAGCGTGTTCCTCACCCTCACCGACGTCGACGAGGACGCGCGGACGCAGTTCGTGGAGGGCTTCCGGAGCCAGTCCGCGAAGGAGTACGCCGAGATCGTCGAGGAGTGCGAGACCAAGTTCGTCAAGGAGATCGAGTTCGAGCGGTTCCGGGAGAACTACACGTTCGAGGAGGCCGAGGAGATCCGCCAGGACCTGGAGAAGCTGCGCCGCTGGCTGGCGAAGGTCGAGGGCCGCGACTGGATGGATGCCGACGGCAAGGAGCTCGCCCGCGCCAAGGTCGCCGACTGCGAACGCCTCCTGGAGGAGTTCGAAGCCGACGTGTACGAGCGCACGGAGGGCAAGGTCTAGCGTCGTTTGCGGGGTACGGCGGTGCGGGGGAGGCCGAGGATGGTCTCGTCCGCGAGTGGGTAGCCGTTCAGCTGCTCGCGGAGCTGGTTCATCCGTTCGGTGTTGCTCAGCGCACGGTCGCGGTCGTGCGCTGCGACGGCGATGGTCAGCGCCTCCAGCAGGATCAGCACCATCGCCTGGCTGGTGAACGTGCCCGGGCGGCTCATCCGGGTGGACAGTACGACGGCCACCTCGTCACGCAACGCCTCACCGAGGGTGTCGGTCACCAGGATGACGGGCACGCCGGCCTCCGTGCAGTGGTCCAGGACGATCCGGGCCTCGCGGTTCAGCCGGTTGTGCGCCATCACGACGACGACGTCCTCGGGGCCGAGCAGCAGGATCCGGTCCGCCAGCCGGTAGCCGGTGTCGCTCGCGATCCGGGCGCGGTGCCCGATCCGGATCAGGTGGGTGGCGATGTACTCCGAGACGCCGTCCAGGCCGGCGAACCCGCAGAGCACCGTCTCCCGCGCGCCGTGGACCAGCTCGACGGCCCGGCGGAACTCGTCGGGGTCGATCAGCTGCTCGGCCATCGCCAGGTGCTCGATGTGGTCGCGCAGGATCGCCCGCAGCACGCCCTCGGGTCCGTCGCCGACGGTCTCGAGGCTGGCGCTGAGCCGGTTGGCCGGGGTGAGCAGGGTCTGCAGGTGGCCCTGTAGCGAACGCTTCAGCCCGGGCAGGCCGTCGTACCCGAGGGCTTTGGCGGTCCGGACGACGCTGGCGTCGCTGGTGCCGGTCGCCCGGCCGAGCTCCTCGGCGGACGAGAACGCGGCCTCCTGCGGGTGGGCGGACAGGTACTCCGCGACTTTCCGCTCGGTCGCGGTGAGTTCGCCGAGGCGTGCCGCAACCCGCTCCTGCAGGGTAGGCGGCTTGGTTTCCGCTGTGGTCACGAAGGTCCCTCCGTCCGGGTCGGCTCAATCATTTCACCCGACCAACCGTTGACAGCGATTGTAGCAATCACTACCGTCAAGTGAATATTCGTAGTAAACACAACGAAGTGGTCGTCCAGGGAGCATCCGTGATCGCAACCATCGACATCGCAGCGGCGGACCCGCGGGAACGCGGCCGGCAGTACGGCGAGGCCGCGCGCGAGCAGATCGCCGCGTCGGTCGCCTTCTACGCCGAGTCCGTGGCGCACAAGACCGGCCTGCGCTGGCCGGAGGTGCAGGAGCGGGCCGGCGCTTGGGTGCCGATCATCGAGGGCTACCTGCCGGGCATCGTCCCCGAGCTGCGCGGGATCGCCGACGGCTCCGGCCGCGCCTTCGAGGAGATCCTCGCGCTGAACAGCCGCGGCGAGCTGACCCGCGGCAACCCGTTCGAAACCGGCGACCGCGAAGGCACGCCCGAGGACGACGAGGGCTGCACCTCGTTCGCGATCCTGCCCGCGGCCAACCCGCTCGGCCGCACCTGGGCCGGGCAGAACTGGGACCTGTGGGCCGGCGTCGCCGACACCGTCGTCGGGCTCCGGATCGCACAGCCCGGCAAGCCGACGATCCT
This sequence comes from Kribbella sp. NPDC002412, assembly GCF_053592935.1. Lineage (NCBI taxonomy): Bacteria > Bacillati > Actinomycetota > Actinomycetes > Propionibacteriales > Kribbellaceae > Kribbella > Kribbella sp. NPDC002412. The sequence continues at coordinate 7,317 of NZ_JBSFBL010000039.1, read as the reverse complement.
CTGCCACGTCGAGGCCGGCCAGGTCGGCCGGCACGGCGCGAACTCGGCGGGCATCGCCCTGAACGCCAACGGCCTCGGCGCCGGCTTCGGCGCCGGTCTCGGTGTCCCGGGCGCGTTCGTCCGCCGCAAGGTGCTGGAGAGCTGGGACTTCCACGTGGCGCTGAAGGCGATCTTCGACGCCCGCCAGACCCTGTCCAGCAACCTGCTGCTCACCCACTCCGACGGTTTCGCCATCGACGTCGAAACCACGCCGGGACGCAACGCCTGGATGTACCCGACCGACGGGTTGCTGGTGCACGGCAACCACTTCCAGGCGTTCGTCCCACCGCAGATCGAGAACACCTACCGGCCGTTCTCGGTGGACTCGCTCTACCGGGTGCCGCGGGTCGAGACCGGCCTCGACCGGATCCGCCGCGAAGGCACCACGGAAGAGCACCTCGCTCAGCTCGTGCGCACCACGATGAGCGACCACTTCGGTCACCCCGACGCCGTCTGCCAGCACGTCGATCCGCGCCGGCACGAGCTCGACCGCTACGCCACCATCGTGTCCAGCCTGGTCGATCTGACCACGGGCACCTACCGGCTCACCCCGGGCCTGCCGTGTGCGAACAGCTACCAGCAGCTCCCGTGGAACCTGTACGACGGCCCCGGCGCCGCCGACCGTCCCGACGTCCCCGGTCCGGCGCAAGTCCTCGCCGGCATCCGCTGACCCTGCTTCAGCTCAAGGAGCAACGTGCCATGTCTCACTCCGCCACGAAGGTACGGCGTACTGCCGCCACCCTCGCCCTGTTCGCCGCCGCGGCTGCCCTGACCGGCTGCGGCGGCTCGTCCTCCCCCGCGACCGGCGCGGCGCCGAACGCCGACCGCGCTGCGGCCGCCGAGGGTGTCAGCCCGGACGTCAACCTGGACCAGTGCGGGAAACCGACCCGCACCGTCAAGCACGACCTCGGCAGCACCACGGTGACCGGCAGCCCGACCAAGGTGGTGGCGCTGGAGTACTCCTTCGTCGACGCCCTGGTCGCGGTCGGCATGTCGCCGATCGGTGTCGCCGACGACGACCAGCCCAAGCGGATCATCCCCGCGCTGCGCGAGAAGGTCGGCGAGTACAAGTCGGTCGGCCTGCGGGCCACCCCGAACATCCAGGTGATCACCGCCCTCAAGCCGGACCTGATCGTGGCCGACAGCGGCCGGCACAAGGCGATCTACGCCCAGCTGTCCAAGATCGCGCCGACCATCGCCTACCCCAGCCTGAACGGCAACTACCAGCAGGTGCTGGACAGCGAGATGTCCACCGCGATCGCGCTGAACAAGTGCGACGAGATGAAGACCCGGCTGTCCGAGCACGCCAAGATCATGGCCGACCTGAAGGCCGTCGCGCCGGCCGACGAGAGCCGCAAGGCGCTCTTCGTCCGCGCGTCGGACAAGGGCTTCACCGGGTTCCCGCCGAAGGCCTACACGCCGGGCGTGCTGGCCGTGATCGGCATCAAGTCGCCGCTGCCGGACGAGTCCGGGGACGCGTCGGTGTCGCTCACCCTGGAGACCCTGGTCGCCACCAAGCCGGACGTCATGTTCATCGCCCCGAACGACGGGCCGACCTTGCGCGACACCTGGGCGAAGAGCCCGCTGTGGAAGGAGATCCCGGCGGTGAAGAACAACGCCTCGTTCGACGTCGACCCGAACGAGTGGTCGCGGTCGCGCGGGCTGATCGCCTCCGAGGTCGTCGCCAAGGAAGCCGTCAAGCTCCTCTACGGGAAGTGACCCGGTCATGTCCGTAGGCACTGTGCCCAGACCGGCCGAGGACGCCGCGACCCACAAGCGTCCGAAGATCGTCACCAACAGGCAGCGGGTCACCTGGGTGACGCTGGCGCTGCTGGTGGTGGTCGTGGCCGGCGTGGTCTGGGGCCTGTCGATCGGAAGCCAGCAGATCCCGCTGTCGCGGATCCCGGGCGCGATCTTCAAGGCCGATCAGCCCGACGAGCTGATCCTCCAGGCGATCAGGATGCCGAGGGTGGTGCTGGCGCTCTGCGTCGGCGCCGCCCTGGCGGTCGCCGGCGCGTTGATGCAGGCGGTCGCCGCGAACCCGCTCGCGGCGCCGGAGATCATGGGCGTCAACGCCGGTGCGGTGTTCGTCGTCGTACTCGCGATCACCGTGGTGCCGTCGCTGTCCGGTGCGCCGACGATTCTGCTGTCGTTCGGCGGCGCGGCCGCGGCGGGTGTGTCGGTGATGATGCTCGCGGGGTCGGGCCGGGGCCGGGTCAGCCCGATCCGGCTTGCGCTGGCCGGTGTCACGGCGAGCAGCCTGCTGATCTCGCTGACCCAGGTGCTGATCATCTTCGACGAGAACTCGGCCGACAGCGTGCTGTTCTGGCTGGTCGGCGGGGTCAACTTCGCCGCGTGGGCGGACATCCGCAACCTGCTGCCGTGGCTGGTGCTGGGCCTGATCGGCGCGTTCGCGATGGCCCGGCCGCTGAACCTGCTGGCACTCGGTGACGACATGGCCCGCGGTCTCGGCCAGAACGTCGAGCGGACCCGGATGATGGGGTCGGCGCTGGTGATCGTGCTGTGTGGCGCCGCGGTGTCGGTGGCCGGTCCGGTCGCCTTCATCGGCCTGATCGTGCCGCACATCATGCGCCGGCTGGTCGGTTCCAGCTACACGGTCCTGCTGCCGCTGTGCGCGGTGGCCGGCGGTGTCCTCGTGCTCTACGCCGACATCGTGTCCCGCTACGTCAAGCCGCCGTTCGAGGTGCCGGCCGGTGTGGTCACCGCGCTGATCGGCGCTCCGATCTTCGTCTACCTCGCTCGCCGACAGAAGGTGACCAGCTCATGACCAGTTCGGCGATAGTTGCGCAGCACGTACGGCGTACGTCGCTGGCCAAGCGCCATCCCGGGTTCCTGATGGGATCGCTCAGCGTGCTGGCCGTGGTGCTGAGTTTCTACAGCCTCAGCGTCGGCGCGACGGAAGTGTCGATGGGCGACGTGTTCAACGCCGTGATCGGCAACACCAGCGAGCAGGCGGCGCAGATCGTCACGCAGTTCCAGCTGCCACGCGTCCTGCTGGCCTGGCTGGTCGGGATCGCGCTCGGGGTGTCCGGCGCGGTGATGCAGGGTGTGATCCGCAACCCGCTCGCCGCCCCTGACGTCGTCGGCGTGACCAAGGGCTCCGGCTTCGCGGGCATGCTGTTGCTGCTCGCGATCCCGGGGATCCCGGTCGCGGCCGTCGTACCGGCTGCCTTCGTGGGCGGCCTGGTGGCCGCGGGCCTGGTGTATCTGCTGGCCTACCGTCGTGGCGCGACGCCGGTTCGGATCGCGCTGGTCGGTATCGCGGTCAGCGCGGCGTTCGAGGCGGGGATCCGATTCCTGCTGGTGCGCAACCCGCTCGACGTGAGCGCGGCGCTGATCTGGTTGACCGGCAGCCTGTTCGGCCGGTCGATGCGGTCGGTGCTGGAGATCCTGCCCTGGGTTCTCGTCCTGGTGCCGCTGATCGTGATCTGGAGCCGCAAGCTCGACGTCCTCGGGCTCGGTGACGACCTCGCCGCCGGGCTCGGTGAGCCGGTCGAGCGGACGCGGCGGACGCTGCTGCTGTTCTCGGTCGCGCTGGCCGCGGCCGCGGTCGCGGTGTCCGGCACGATCGGCTTCGTCGGCCTGATCGCGCCGCACATGGCCCGCCGGGTGTTCGGCGGCCGGCACCTTGCGTCGATCCCGGCCGCTGCGCTGTTCGGCGTACTGCTGATGCTCTTCGCCGACATGCTCGGCCGGGGCATCGCCCCGCCGCTCGAGATCCCCGCCGGGCTGGTGACAGCCGTCGTCGGCGGACCGTACTTCCTCTACCTGCTCGTGAAGACCGGAAAGTAGGAGAACCGCCATGCGTCTGCAGGCACAGAGCGTCCAGCTCGCCTATGACCAGCGGGTCATCGCTCGCGACCTCACCCTGACCATCCCGGACGGAAAGGTCAGCGTGCTGATCGGGCCGAACGGCTCCGGCAAGAGCACCGCGCTGCGGGCGCTGGCCCGGTTGCTGCCCCCGCAGAAGGGAAGTGTGATCCTGGACGGGAAGTCGATCCAGGAGACCCCGACCAAGGAGGTGGCCCGGCTGCTCGCGATCCTGCCGCAGGTCCTGGTCACGCCCGAGTCGATCTCGGTCGAGGACCTGGTCTGGTTCGGCCGCCATCCGCACCGGGCCTCGCTGAAGGTCCCGAGCCCGGCCGACAAGGAAGCCGTCGAGTGGGCGATGGAGGTGACCAGTACGGCGGAGCTGCGGCACCAGCACGTGGACCAGCTGTCCGGTGGCCAGCGGCAGCGGGTGTGGATCGCGCTGTGCCTGGCCCAGGGCACGGACCTGATCCTGCTCGACGAGCCGACGACGTACCTGGACGTCGCCTACCAGCTCGAGGTGCTCGACCTGCTGCACCAGCTCAACCAGGAGCAGGGCAAGACGGTGGCGATGGTGCTGCACGACTTCAACATGGCCGCGGAGTACGCCGACCACGTGTTCGTGATGAAGTCCGGCAGCCTGGTCACCCAGGGGCCGCCGGAGGACGTGTTCACCTGCGACATCATCCGGGACGTGTTCGGGGTGGAGTCGAAGGTCGTCCCGCACCCGGTCAGTGGCAAGCCGATGTGTATCCCGCTGAGGGCCGGCCTGCGGGCCGAGTTGTCAGTGGCAACCGGATAGGAGTACTGCATGACGTTGAGCCCCGCGGAGGCCGCCGAGCGGTCCGAACAGGTCGCGCCGCGACTGCGTGCGCACCTGCCGCCCACGCCGTTCGTCCGGTTCGGCGCGTTCAGCGACGAGCTCGGGGCGGAGGTGCTGGTGAAGTGCGAGCACCTGCAGCGCACCGGCTCGTTCAAGGCCCGTGGTTCGATGGCGAAGATCCTGACGCTGACCGACGAGCAGCGCGAACGCGGCGTGGTCACCGCGTCGACCGGCAACCACGGCCTCGGGGTCGGGAACGCGCTGGCGACGCTCGGCGGCCGCGGCCTGGTCTACCTGCCGGAGAACGCGTCGCCGAGCAAGGTGGCCGCGCTGCGCCGGCTCGGTCTCGAACTACATGCCGAGGGCAACGACTCCGGCGTGCTCGAACCGAAGGCGCGGGCGTACGCGGCCGAGCACGACCTGGCCTACATCCCGCCGTACAACGACCCGGACATCATCGCGGGGCAGGGCACGGTGGCCGTCGAGATCCTCGAGCAGCTGGGCCGGGAGCCGCTCGACGCGGTGGTCGTCGCGGTCGGTGGTGGCGGACTGGTCAGCGGCGTCGCGGCGGTGCTCAAGAAGCATCTGCCCGGCATCCGGGTGTACGGCGCTTCGCCGGTGCGCGACGACGCGATGGCCGCGTCGGTGCGGGCCGGGGAGATCGTCCAGGTCGAGGCGCAGGAGACGTTGTCCGACGGTACGGCGGGCAGCGTCGAACCGGGCAGTATCACGTTCGACCTGTGTCGTGAGCTGGTCGACGACTGGGTGCTGGTGAGCGAGGACGCGATCAGCGCCGCCCTGCGGATGGTGATCGACACCGAGCACCAGCTGGTCGAAGGATCCGCCGCGATGGCGTTCGCGGCGGCGCGGGCCCGCCGTACCGAGCTCGAAGGCCGACGCGTCGCCGTGGTGTCGTGCGGCGGCAACATCTCGGCCGGCACGCTGGTGGCCGCCCTGGCGTAACCCCTCCCGCCGAAGCACCCGAGGACCCCCTCCCCTCGGGTGCTTCGGCATGCCCGCTTTCCGCCGATTTCTGCGCACATTGACACTCTCAGAACTGTGTAACTATCGTTTCGTGCAGCATATGTTTCAACTGAGACGAGGATGTGGGAGATGGATGCGGCAACCTGGGGGTTGATCATCGCGACATTCGTCGCGTGCTTCGTGGAGATGGTGGAAGCCACCACGATCGTGATGGCGATGGGGTACACCCGGAGCTGGCGGTCGGCGCTGGCCGGCACCTTCGCGGCGCTCGGCGCGCTCGCGGTGGTCACGCTGGCGGCCGGGTACGCACTGGCGAACTGGCTGCCGGAGTCGGCGCTGCAACTCGCGATCGGCGGTCTGCTGCTGATCTTCGGGCTGCAGTGGTTGCGCAAGGCAATTCTGAGATCGTCCGGGCGCAAGGCGATCCACGACGAGGACGCGATCTACAAGGAAGAGGTCGCGGCGGCGAAGGCGGCCGGTGAGAGTGCGAAGGGCCTGGACCTGTTCGCGTTCATGGTCTCCTTCAAGGGTGTCTTCCTCGAAGGCATGGAGGTCGTGTTCATCGTGCTGACGTTCGGCCTGAACGCGGGCAACATCCCGGGCGCCGCGCTCGGCGCGCTCGCCGCCGTGGTGATCGTGCTCGGCGTCGCGGTCGCGCTCCGCCGCCCGCTGTCGATGATCAACGAGAACCTGCTCAAGTACGGCGTCGGCCTGCTGCTCGCGTCGTTCGGCACCTACTGGGCGGTCGAAGGGCTCGGCATCTTCCGGGGTGACCGGGAGAGTCTCGACTGGCTCGGCCACGACCTGATGCTCATCGTCCTGCTGGCCGCGTGGCTGCTGCTCAGCCGGATCTTCGTCGCGGTGCTGCGGGTTCCGGCGGCGCCGGTCGCGGCCGCCGACGTTGCTGTGGAGGTGAAGAAGTGAAGTTTCTCAAGGCCTTCGGGCAGTTCTGGTACGACTTCATCATCGGCGACGACTGGAAGATCGCCGTCGCCGTGGTGCTCGCGCTGGGTGTGACGCTCGCGGTGATGGCTACCGGCGTCCTCGGTGACACGGCCCTGACCGCGCTGGGCGGTGTCGCGATCTTCGTCGCGTTCGCCATCAGCCTGGCGATCGACGTCCGTCCGAAACGCTGACCTCTCCGATGGGCGCTGTAGCAAACACAACGCCTTCTCAGAATCTCGTAGTGTCTGCTACAGTGCCGGAGAGGCGCCCGTTCCCCTTCTGTATCGGAGGTCCCGAAGTGTCCGATTCACCGGTGATGCGCGACACCGCCGAGGCGGTGCTCGGCCTCCTTCCCCCGGATGTGCAGTACGGCGACATCCGCGTCGTACGGCGGACGCACGAGCAGGTGCTGGTCGAGCTCGACGGCCCCGGCGAGGTCGGGTACGACGACTCGACCGGCCTCGGCCTGCGAGTGCTGATCGGCGGGCAGTGGGGGTTCGCCGCCACGCACCGGCTCGATCGCCGCGGTCTCGACGCCGTTGTGGCGCAAGCGGTCGGCCAGGCCCGCGCGGCCGGCGGTGGTGGGCGCGTGTCGCTCGGGTCGCCGGTGACGACCCGCGACCGCTGGAGCTCGCCGATGCAGGTCGACCCGTTCACGGTGCCGCTGTCCAGCAAGCTCGACCTGCTGGCGGCGG
>NZ_JBSFBL010000038.1:0-95401 GCF_053592935.1 Kribbella sp. NPDC002412 | reverse complement strand
GGCGGCTACATCAACCACTACCTGGACGGCACGATCTGGCCGGAGGGCGCGACCCCGACCGCGGAGAAGGTCGGCTTCGCGCTGGTGGTGATCGGGTACGTCGGCTTCTTCGTCCTGCGTCATCGCCGTCGTAAGGCGGCCGCGCAGGCCGATGTCAGGGGAGACTCAGTGGGACCCCGGACGTGATCCGGACGGTCCATCCCCATACTGGAAGGCGTGTCCAGCACTGTCGACGAGTACCTGACCGGACTGAGCCGCGCACTGCCCGGCCCGCGCCGGCGCAAGGCCGACCTGCTGGCCGAGGCGCGGGACCACCTGACCGACGCGACCGAGGCCTTCGAGGCCGACGGTCTCGACCGGCACAGCGCTGAGCGCGAGGCAGTCGCCGACTTCGGCGACCTCGACGAGGTTGTGCCCGGTTACCGCGCCGAGTTGGCGGTGAGTCAGAGCCGGCGGACCGCAGTGATGCTGTTCGGGGTGCTGATCCTGCAGCCGATCGTCTGGCAGGAAGGCATCTGGAGCTGGAACCGGGACCCGGTCCAGGAAAGCGCGCTGAACGACTTCCTGCAGACGCTGGTCCGGAGCATCGGCATGGTGACGATCGCCGGTGCGGTCCTCGCGGTGATCGCGGCCGGCATCGGTCTGCGTTACCCGATCGTCCGGGAGCACCTGATCCGCACGACCTCGCTGTTCGCGATGGCGAGCTCGGTGGTCATCAGCATGATCGGGGTCGGGATGGCGGCGAGCAGCGCCACGGTCACCCCACTCGACTTCGCCGTCGTCTCCGGCTTCGTCGTACTGCCGCTCGGCGTCGTCGGCCTGCAGGCCCGGCGGGCCTTACGCCTGGCCCGGGCGTAGCACGCCTTCCACCACCGCGCGGAAGGTCAGCCACTCCTGCTTGCCTGAGGCAAGCATCTTCTGCCCGGCCGACGTGAGCTGGTAGGTACGGCGTTTCCGCCCGCCGACCGTGCTCCACTCGCTGGCCAGGTAGCCGGCCCGCTCGAGCCGCCGCAGCGCCGGGTACAGCGTGCCGGTCGGCAGATCGAGCTCGCCGCCGCTGCGCTCCAGCAGCGCCTCCATGATCGCGTAGCCGTGCAGCGGCTCGTGCTCGACGACGGCCAGGATCATCGGGTCGAGGTGTCCACGCAGCGCATCCGCCTTCATGTAGCCAGTCTACTCATATGTCTGTTACTGTCGATAGGCAACATGTAGCGAATCTACTTATTAAGGGAGGCGCAAGCCATGACCGTGGACACTCCAGTACGACGACAGCCCGGGAAGGAGGGTGGACGCCCTGGGCTGCTGCACCGGGTGTCCGGCTGGTCGATGCGGCACGCCGGCATCGCCGTACTGCTCTGGGTGGTCGCCCTGGTCGCCGTGACGGCGGCCTCGAGCCTGATCGGCGACGACTACCGCAACGACAACTCGCTGCCCGGGACCGACTCCCAGCGGGTGACCGACATCTTCCGCGAGCACCAGCCGCAAGGCGACACCGCGTCGGTGCAGATCGTTCTGCACGCCGACGACGGCCTGGCGGCCGAGAAGCAGCGGATCGCGTCGATGCTCGCGGTCGTCGGCGACCTCCCGCACGTGGCCTCGGTGGCCGACCCGTTCACCGCTCCCGGATCACTGTCCCAGGACGGACGGACGGCGTACTCCACCGTCGGACTCGATACGACGGTCGAGGAGATGCCGATCGAGGACGTGCGGACGATCATCGAGCGGGCCCAGGACTTCGGCCAGCCCGGCCTGCAGGTCGAGGTCGGTGGTGACCTGGCCCGGTCGGCGGCCGAGAGCGAGGGCGGTGCGGCCGAGGGCGCCGGCATCCTGGCCGCGCTGGTGATCCTGGTGTTCCTGTTCGGGTCGTTGCTAGCGGCAACACTTCCGCTGCTGACCGCGGTGTTCGCCGTCGGCGGCACGCTAGGCCTGCTGGTGCTGGCCTCGCACCTGTTCACGGTGCCCGACTACACCGCGCCGGTGATGATGCTGGTCGGTCTCGGGGTCGGTATCGACTACGCGTTGCTGATCTTCTCGCGCTATCGCCACGAGTTGCTGAAGGACGAGACTGACCGCGCGACCGCTGCGATGACTGCTCTCGATACCGCCGGCCGCTCGGTGATGTTCGCGGGTTGCACTGTGGTAATCGCGCTGCTCGGTCTGCTTGCGCTCGGTCTCGGCGCGCTGCAAGGCGTCGCGCTCGGTGTCACTCTGACCGTGCTGATGACGATGCTGGCCGCGGTAAGCCTGCTGCCCGCGTTGCTCACGCTGTTCGGCAAGCGGATCGAGAAGAGTGTCCGCAAGCACGCTGCGAAGAAGCGTCGTACGCCTGGCGACGGTTGGCGGAAGCTGGCGGCTGTCGTGCAGCGGGGTCCGTGGGTGCCGCTGGTGCTCGGGACGGTCGCGCTGATCGCGCTGTCGCTTCCGGCGTTGGACATGCGGCTCGGGTTCGCGGACGCGGGGACGGATGACCCGGCCAAGACCAGCCGGAAGGCGTACGACCTGCTGGCCCAGGGCTTCGGGCCCGGTTTCAACGGCCCGCTCGTGATCGTGTCCGAAGGAGATGCGGCCGCGGCTCAGACGCTCGGCCAGACGCTGCGGAAGGACCCGAACATCGCGGCCGTCACTCCGCCGCAGCTGACACCTGACGGAGAGGTCGCGACGGTACTGGCGTTCCCGAAGTCGGCCCCTCAGGACGCGGCGACCAGCGAGCTCGTCGAGCGGCTGCGTGACGACACCCTGCCGGCCCTCGAGTCGCAGACCAACGCGACGTACCTGGTCGGCGGTGCGACCGCGGCGGCCGACGACTTCGCCTCCGCGGTCAGCAACCGGCTGCCGATCTTCGTGCTGGTCGTGGTCGGGCTGTCGGCCCTGCTGCTGATGGCGGTGTTCCGGTCGATCCTGATCCCGCTGAAGGCGGCGGTGCTCAACCTGCTCAGCATCGGCGCCTCGCTCGGCGTCATCACGCTGGTCTTCCAGCAGGGCTGGTTCGGTGCGCAGCCCGGTCCGATCGAGGCGTTCGTCCCGGTGATGATCTTCGCGATCGTGTTCGGGTTGTCGATGGACTACGAGGTCTTCCTGGTCTCCCGGATCCACGAGGAGTGGCGGCGGACCAAGGACGCCCGGGAAGCAGTGCGGGAAGGGCTGGCGAACACCGGCAGTGTGATCACCGCGGCGGCCGCGATCATGATCGTGGTGTTCGGCGCGTTCCTGCTCAGTCCGGACCGGATGCTGAAGCAGTTCGGGCTCGGCCTGGCGACCGCCGTACTGCTGGACGCCGTGCTGATCCGGTGCGTGATCGTGCCGGCCGTGATGCGCCTGTTCGGCAACCGCGCCTGGTGGCTCCCGCGCGGCCTGGACCGGGCGCTGCCGAAGATCGCGTTGGAGAAGGAGTAGCCGTCAGACGGTGAGTTGGCCGAAGCGAAGCATTCCGGTGGCCGCGTCCTGGTCCGGCGGGAGGTAGACCCGCTGGATCGCGACCACGATCGCTTCGGCCACCACGTCGCGGAAGGCGGGGTCGGCCAGCCGGGCCGAGTCGTGCGGGTTGGTGACGTACCCGATCTCCAGCCGGACGGCAGGCATCTTGGTCCGGCGGAGCAGGTCCCAGGTCTTGGCGTGCGTCCGGCAGTTCAGCAGGTCGGTGCGCGCCACGATCTCGCGCTGCACCAGCCCGGCGAACTGCTCGCCGACGCTGGACGAGGCACCGTGCAGGTCGTTGCCGTAGAAGTACGTCGCGACGCCCTGCGCCTCCGGGTTCATCGACCCGTCGGTGTGCAGCGACACACAGAGGTTGGCGTCCGTCTCGTTGGCGAACGCCGCCCGGGCCAGCTCGTCCGGCCCCTGATCCCGCCCACGCGACAAATACGCGCGTACGCCGGTCGCGCCCAGCCGACCCTCGATCCGGGCGGCCAGGTCGTACGCGACGTCGGACTCGCGCAGGCCGAAGCCCTCCCAGCCGTAGTCGAAACCGCCGTGGCCGGGGTCGATCACCACGGTCTTGCCGGACAGCCGTGGACCCGCGGCACGGACCGCCTCGGAGGCGCGCAACGCGTCCGGCCGGCCGCCGGTCGCCATCGGCTTGATCCGCTGCAGCGCCTTGAACGTCGACGGGCCGCAGGTGCCGTCGGCCGGCAGGCCCATGTTGCGCTGGAAGTCGGTGACCGCACGCTGGGTGTCCGCACCGAAGATGCCGTCGATCCGGGCCACCGCGAAGCCGAGCTCCTGCAGCTTCGCCTGCAGCGCCAGCACGTCGTCACCGGTCAGCGGGTGCGAGACGACGTACGTCAGCAGCCGGTCGCCCAGCCGCCAGCGCGCGTCGTCGATCGCCCGGTAGGTCTGCGGGCCGACGATCCCGTCGATCATCAGCCCACGTTGCTGCTGGAAGCCCCGCACGGCGTGCGCGGTCGCCTCGTCGTAGACGGCGTGACCGCCTTCCAGCAGACCGAGCCGCTGGAGCTTGCCGATGATCTCGGCGACGGCCTCACCGCTGTCGCCGATCCGGTACACGCCGTGGGGGCCTTCCATCAAGTGCTCCTTGCCGTGTGGCGGACGGGTGTCCAGTCGTTCAGGAGGTGAAGTCGGCCAGCTCCTTGAGCAGCGCCGCCTTCGGCTTGGCGCCGACGATGGACTTGGCCAGCTCACCGTTCACGTAGACGTTGATGGTAGGGATACCGGTGACGCGGTAGTTGCTCGGGGTGACCGGGTTCTCGTCCACGTTCATCTTCAGGAAGGTGATCTTGTCGCCGTGGTCCTGGTTCAGCTCCTCCAGGATCGGGGAGACCTGGCGGCACGGCCCGCACCACTCGGCCCAGAAGTCCACCAGCACCGGCTTGTCGCTCTTCAGCACGGTCTGGTCGAACTCGGCGTCGGTGACGGCCTTCATCTTCTCGCCCACGGGCGTATCTCCTTCAGTGATTGTCAGGGTCAGACGGTGACAGGCTCGGTCGCCGCGGCGGCGGCCGCGGTGGCCTCGTGCTCGAGGGTGGCCAGGAAGCGCTCGGCGTCCAGGGCGGCCGCACAGCCGGTGCCGGCGGCGGTGATCGCCTGCCGGTAGGTGTGGTCCACCAGGTCGCCGGCGGCGAAGACACCGGGCACGTTGGTCTCGGTGCTGCCCTCGCGGACCAGGACGTAGCCTTCCTCGTCCAGGCGCACCTGACCCTTGATCAGCTCCGAGCGCGGGTCGTGCCCGATCGCGATGAACAGGCCGGTCACCGGCAGCTCCCGGGTCTCACCGGTCACGGTGTCCCGCAGGGTGACGCCGGTCAGCTTGTCGTCGCCGTGGATCTCGGCGACCTCGGAGTTCCAGGCGAACTCGATCTTGTCGTTCGCGAACGCCCGGTCGGCCATGATCTTGGAGGCGCGCAGCTCGTCGCGGCGGTGGATCAGGGTGACCTTCTTGCCGAACCGGGTCAGGAAGGTGGCCTCCTCGACGGCCGAGTCGCCGCCGCCGACCACCGCGATCTCCTGCTCCCGGAAGAAGAAGCCGTCACAGGTCGCGCACCAGGACACGCCGTGGCCGGACATCCGGTCCTCGTCCGGCAGGCCGAGCTTGCGGTAGCCGGAGCCCATCGCCAGGATCACGGTCCGGGCCCGGTGCTCGGTGCCGGCGGAGTCGGTGACCGACTTGATCTCGCCGGTCAGGTCCATCGAAACGATGTCGTCCGGCACCAGCTCGGCGCCGAAGCGCTCGGCCTGGGTCCGCATCTCGTCCATCAGCGCCGGGCCCATGATGCCCTCGCTGAAACCGGGGAAGTTCTCCACCTCGGTGGTGGTCATCAGCGCACCGCCGGCGGTCACCGAGCCCTCGAAGACGAGCGGCTCGAGCCGGGCGCGCGCGGCGTACACGGCGGCCGTGTAGCCGGCCGGACCGGAGCCGACGATGATGACGTTGCGGACTGAGTCGCTCATGCAGGCGTTCCTCGTGTCGTCGAGACTGGTACGTCGTACTCAACGGATCCTAGAGGCCGACCATTCCCCCTGACCGGGGCGGTGGGGTGGGAATGTATCAATACCGTACCCACCGCCGGGCCGCGTGAGACCAGCGACATCTCAGCGATTGCGCAGTGTCACATTGGTGTCGTAGACGGGACTGGCTACCCCACCCGGATCGCTACAGCCGGTGACCACGAAGAGCTGGATGTCACGAGGGGAGCCGCCCTGCAGGCCGATCAGGATCGACCGGCGGCCGTCGACCTTGACCGGCTGGACCAGCTGGACGTTCGGGTTCGGCCGGCCGGAGGCGAAGGTCCGGGCGCAGGCGACCTCGGTGGGCGTGCCGTTCAGCAACGCCCCGTTGGACTTCTCCAGCCACCGCTGGGCCTCCGGACCGACGTCCTTGGTGGTCATCGTCGGCACACCGGTCGGCAGCGCGGCGGTCGGGTTCGTGGCGTCGCTGCCCTGGTCCTTGGTGGCGAACACCACACCGACGCCGATCGCCGCCACGAGCACGACGCCGGCCGCCGCGGTCAGCAGCTTGGGGATGTGCCGGTGCGGCTCCTCGCGGATCTGGACCAGCGAGTGCACGCCGACGGTGGACGCCCGCAGCACGGACTCCGAGACGATCACCTGGTCGAGGTGCTCGGCGACGTCGGCCGGCATCGGGATGTCCGTGCGGCCCTCCTCGGCGAGGTCCGCGGACAACTGGGTCAGCGCGTCGAACGTCTGCTGACACTCCGGACAGGCCTTCACATGCTCACGAGCTCGATGCGCGTCGGGCGCGGGCAGCAGGTTCTCGATCAGGTCGGCGATGGTGTCCGTGTCCAGGTGCTCGAGGTGCTCACTGGTCGGCAGACCGGAATCGGTCATCGGGAACTCGCCCCCTCACGGGAGATGCCCAGGATCGGGCGCAGAGTGATCATCGGAATACTCCGGGTCGAGGCATGAAGGCTAGGTCGCAGTTCGGCGACTCCGCTTCGACGGAGTACCCAGTCATTCGGTTCCCACCGCTTCGGCGGCGGTTTTCTGCGGTACGTCGGAGTCGTCGGCGCCGGCCCGGGTGGTCTGCCAGTGCCGGAGCAGCGGCAGCAGCCGGGCCCGGCCGCGGGCGCAGCGGCTCTTCACCGTACCCGGTGCGCAGCCCAGGATGGCCGCGGCTTCCTCGATCGAGTAACCCTCCATGTCGACCAGGACGAGGGCGCTGCGCTGGTCCTCGTTGATCTGCTTGAGGGCGTTGAGCACGTCCAGCCGGCGCTCGCGGACCTCGGCCGGGTCCTCCTCAGCCGGCCCGGCGAGCTCGGCGGCGCGGTCCTCGTCCTCCGGCAGCGGGTCGGCGGCCCGGACCTGGCGGCGGCGGATCCGGTCCAGGCAGGCGTTCACCACGATCCGGTGCAGCCAGGTCGTCACCTTGGCGTCGCCGCGGAACGAGTCGGCCCGCCGGAACGCCGAGATGAACGCCTCCTGCAGCGCGTCGGCGGCCTCCTCGGGCTCGCCCAGGGTCCGGATCGCGACCGCCCACATCCGGTCCCGGTGCCGCTTGACCAGGTGCCCGAACGTGTCCGGGTTGCCGGCCACGTGCAGCCGGAGCAGCTCGTGGTCGTCCATCTGGTCGTAGCTCACCGGCCCAGCATGCCCTTCCTGCTGGGCGACCGGCTCTGCCGCGCCGATCCGGGTGACATCAGGCGAGGTCATTTCTGGATTGTGACCTCCGAGATCTCACCGCGATACCCGTTTCCGGCCTTCGGCAGCTTGGTCAGCCAGACCAGCACGTACTGCGTCTCGGTCGGCTTCGACAGCGTCAGCACCGAGGTCCCCGCGGGCTGGTCCTCCTGGTTCGCGACCGAGGTCCAACCGCTCACGGCGGACGGCGACTTGGTCGTGTCGCCCTTCGGCACCATGATCTCCAGGTCGGTCCCGTCACCCTTGAGTGCGACCGCCACCTTGGACACGCTCGTCGAGGCGCCCAGGTCGTAGATGATGCCGACGCCGTCCTTGAGGCCACCGAGGTTCGGCTTGTTCCGGTACGTCATGGTGTCCCAGGTCGTGTCGGACTTGCCGTCGAACGTGTTGCGCACGTCCTCCGGGTGCTCCTCTTTGTCGCCCTCGGGGTCGAAGTCCTTGCCGCTGACGATCTTGACCGGTCCGGCCGTGGCCGACGGAGGTGCGCTGCTCTGCGGAGCGGTCGACTTCCCGGCGTCGTCCGACCCGCCGGTCCCGTCGTTCAGGCCGCCCTTGAGCAGGAACTGGGCCATCGCGATCACCGACAGCAGCGCCAGCACGGCGAGGAGGATCAGGATCCGGCCACCCCACGAGCCCTTCGGCTTCGGCTCGTCCCGGCGCCGGTGGCCGTTGCCGTTCGACGGCGGTGGCGGCTGGCGGCGGGACGGCCGGGTCTCGGTCGGGGCCTGGTACGCCGACTGCGTCTGCTGACCGTTGGACTGGTACGCCGGGGGCGTCGGGTCCAGCGCGGGCGGCGTCGGCGGGACGACCTGGGTGGCGTCGTCGATGCTGCCGTTCTGCCGGGCGATCGCGACGGTCTCGTCCATCTGGCTCGGCGGCTCGTGCGAGCTGCCGACGACACCGGATAGGGCTGCGGACAGGCCCGCCGCGCTGGTGATCGGCGGCGCATGGTGCCGTGGCGGGTCGCTGAGCAGTCGGTCGCTGATGTCGTCGAGTGACCGCGGGACGCCGGCGCGCACTTGGCGCGGGCTCAGGAGCCGCCCGTGCTCCACCGGAGCGGGCTGCAGCCCCCAGGCGGGTGCAGGACCTGGCCAGCGGCCAGTAAGAGAGGCATAGAGCAGCTCACCGAGGGCGCGGACGTCCTGCTCGGGCGAACCCGGGCCGGTCGAGCGCAGCGCCGCCTCGGTGGCGAGACCGACGACCTTGATCGCTCCGGCGTCGGTGACCACGACGGTCGCCGGGCTGATCGAGCCATGGGCGAGGCCGGTGCGGTGCAGGTTCTCCAGCGCTTCGGACACCTCGCGGGCCAGCCACCCGGCCTGCTGACCGGTCAGCGGTCCGCTGCTGAGCATCCGCTCGAGCGGGCGGCCACCGGCCCACTCGCGGACGCAGTAGGTGACGCCGTCGTGCATGTCGCAGTCGAGCACCCGCAGGAAGCGCGGGTCGGCCGCCGCGGCAGCCCGCCGCGCGGCGTCGAAGAGCAGGTTGGTCCGCGGGTCGCCGACCGGCAGGACGTCGACCACGACGGCCCGGCTGAGCACCTCGTCCACGGCTCGCCACACCCGCGCGCCGTCGATCTCGGCGAGCAACTCGGCGATCCGGTAGCGGCCGGCCAGCAGGGCACCAGGACTGACAGTCTGGTTCGACACGTGTCTCTCGCCCTCTCCTTGGTGACCGGCAGCCTGATCGCAGCCCCCATGCTAGTGCCCCCGTCAGCTACTGACGTGTGCACGAGTGCACAAGCGGATAGGTTCAGCGGCGACCTGGGAGTTTCGATGTGACCATCGACACGACGTCGTTCACCTCGTGGATGCGCAGTACCCGTGCGATCCCGGCGTACACCGGGAGCATCACGAGCGCAGCGACCGCGAGCTGGAGCAGCGCGCCCACCGGTCCGGACCAGTCGACCGCCGTGTTCAGCAGCCAGAGCGCGCCCCGGCCGACGCCTACCGCGAGTACCGCGGCGATCACCATCGCGAGCAGCGGCAGCCCGATCCCGGCGCCGTGCACCCGGGGGACCTTGCGGCGCAGAACCGGACGGGAGATCAGTACGGCGACCAGGTAAGCCAGCGCGTACGCCCCGCCGAGCACCACGCCGCTGAACCGGAGGTGCGCCTCGTCCAGCAGCACCCGCACCCCGATCACGGCGGCCGCGATGTTCGTCGCAGCGATCACGCACTGCAGGAAGAACGGTGTCCGGGTGTCCTCGAAGGCGTAGAACGTGCGCAGCTGGAAGTACTGCACGGTGAACGGCACCAGGCCGAGCGCCAGCGTCATCAGCGTGTACGACATCAGCGTCAGGTTGTTCTTGCCGGAGCCGTACCCGGCGATCACCGTGACGATCGGGTAGGCGAACGCGATCATCGCGGCCGCCGCCGGGACCACGATCGCCAGCGTCTGCCGGATCGACCGGGCCGCGAGCCGGCTCACCTCCGTGACGTCACCGTCGGCGGCGTACGACGACATCTGCGGCAGCGCGGCCGTGGCCAGCGACACCGTGACGATGCCGTGCGGCACCAGGATGATCAGCATCGCCGTGCTGTACGCGAACAGGCCGGCCTTCGCTCCCGGGTCGTCCGAGGCGCTACCCGCGATGGCGAGCTGCGTGACGATCACCAGCGTCACCTGGTTGACCGCGACGAACAGAACGGTCCAGATCCCGAGCCGGGCGGTGTGCCCCAGCCCGGTGCCTCGCAGCCCGAACTTCGGCCGGTACAGGTGCCCGCTCGCGCTCAGATAGGGCAGCAGCACCAGCAGCTGTACGGCGATCCCGACCGTGTGCCCGATGCCGAGCAGCAGCTCCTCGCCGTGGCTGTAGGTGGGCGGGTTGTCGCCGGTGCGGTAGACCAGTAGGAACACCACGATCGACGCGCAGGCGACGATGTTGTTCGCGATCGGCGCCCACATCATCGGGCCGAACCGGCGCCGTGCGTTCAGCACCTGGCCGACCAGCACGAACGCGCCGTAGAAGAAGATCTGGGGCAGGCAGAGCCGGACGAACATGATCATCGACGCCCGCTCGGACGCCCGCGACGGGTCGTTCAGCTCCTTGGGCATGTACAGCTCCGCGATGAACGGCGCCAGCAGCACGCAGCCCACCGTCACCACGGCGAGTACGACGAAGCCGAAGGTCAGCAACCGGTTGGTGAAGTCCTGGCCGCCGTCGTCGTGGTTCTTGATCGCCCGCACCAGCTGTGGCACCAGCACGGTGTTGAACACCCCGCCGGCCAGCAGGATGTAGAGGCTGTTCGGGATGGTGTTCGCGGCGGTGAAGATGTCGTTGCGGAGCGCCGAGCCGATGGCGGCCGCGAGCAGGGCGATCCGGACGAATCCGAGCAGGCGGGACAGCACCGTTCCGGCTGCCATCACCGCCGCGGATCGCAGGGTGCGGTCAGCCATCCTTCGAACCGACTCCTTCTTTCAGGGAGGCGTCCGCCGCGGTCTCGGGGACGGTGTCCGGCACCTCGGGCTCGGGGTCGATCGGCGCGGGGTGCAGCGGGTCGGCAGCGGCTCCGGCAGTGGCTCCGGCAGCCGGCGCCGGATTGCGCCGCTCGGTCCGGATCCGGCGGTAGATGCGGACGAACGACGTACCGAACAGCAGGGCGCAGGCGGCGCCGACCAGGATCCAGCCGACGCTGCCGTACTGCGCGGCCTCGATCACCAGCTCCTGCGACTGGCCGACCGGGCGCCCGGAGGCGGTGATCACCTGGGCGTTCGCCCGGATCAGGCCGTTCTGCTCGGCACTCGCCTCGATCAGGTACGTCGCCTTGCCCCGCGGCGGCAGCACCTTCGTCTGCAGCGGCTTGATCCGCAGGTCGGTCCGGTTCGCCGGCGTCACCTGGATGCCGACCCGGATCGACTCGTCCAGCTTGTTCGAGATGGTCAGCGGGAAGGTGCCCTTGCTGCCGGCCAGGTTGACCTTGATGATCTTCTGCTGGTCCTGCTCGCTGGAGTTGACCAGCTCCACCTTGGCCAACTGCTGGTTGACCGACCCGGTCTCGATCGCGGTGAACTGCCGCGCCTCGTCGGCGAACCCGCGCCAGCCGTTGGACGCCGAGCGCAGCCGCGCGCGCTGGATGTTCTCGTCCAGGTTGTCCTGGTCGGTCAGCAGGTTCCGCAGGGTCAGAGTGGCGTCGTTGAGCCGCTTCACGGCGTCGACCTGGCCGCTGGTGAGCGACGGGTTCGACCGGGGTGCGTTCGGCGCCTTGGTCGTCAGCGGCTTCGTCGTGGCGGCGACGACCTGGTTGAGGTCGGTGGTGGAGATCCACGGCAGCGCGAGGTCGCCGGCGATTGCCGCCGTCGCGTTGCCGTCGGCGTCCCAGCCTCGCGGCGGCAGCGCGACCAC
Source organism: Kribbella sp. NPDC002412 (assembly GCF_053592935.1). Classification (NCBI taxonomy): domain Bacteria; kingdom Bacillati; phylum Actinomycetota; class Actinomycetes; order Propionibacteriales; family Kribbellaceae; genus Kribbella; species Kribbella sp. NPDC002412. Next base: position 83,445 of record NZ_JBSFBL010000038.1, on the reverse strand, counting down.
CGACACCGGCGTGGTGCCGCCGCTGGCCAGCAGCGCGGTCTCGGCGGCGAACCGCTGCCGGACCTGCAGCGGGCTCTCGGCCGTGCCCGGGTCCGGGCCGCCGGAGGTGAGGGCCGAGTTCGCGATGACGGTGCGAACCTCTTTCTTCGGTCCCTCCGGCGTGAGCACGTTGTAGACCGGGGACGGGGTCAGGCTCGGCCGCTCGCCATTCACCCAGGCCGAGCTGCCGACGAGGTTCAGGTCCGTGTCCCGGGAACCACGGAAGCCGGACGAGGCCGCGGCCAGGTACCGGCTGCGGGCCGCGCCGTTCTCCAGCCACAACCCGTTGGTGAAGGCGGCCGGGACGGTCGAACCGGGCGGCGCGAGGTTGTACTCCTCGCTCTCGGCCCGGGCTTCGCCGACGATCTTGCTGACCGCGTCCGGGTCCGCCGGGTCGCTGGCGTCGATCAGGCTGGCCACGTCCGGGTCGCCGTACGGGAGCAGGACGACCTGGTTGCCCCGGACCCGGCTGGCGTCGAGTTCCTTCAGCCAGGCGGCGACGACGGACTGGCCGGTGCCCGGAGTGGTCTGGTTGTCGTCGCCCACGACGACGTACCCGTCCTCGATCCGGCGGGCCTCGTCGAGCATCGAGGGGTCGACGAGCCAGGTGACCTTGTGTGTCTTGCCGAGTGCAAGCAGCCGGCCGAGCGGGCCGTTCGGCGCCATCGACTGGGCCAGGGAGTCGTTCGCGAACCTGGTCCCGCCCAGTTGGGTCGGGCGATGGCGCAGCGGGATCACGAGCGCGGTGTTCACCTTGCGGGTCAGCGGTTCGGTGCCGATCACCGGCATCAGCGTCCGGGCCCGGCCTGCGGTCACCCGATCCTTGTTGTCCTCGTCCGGCTGTCCGCGGAACACGACGCCGACCACGTAGACGCCGGTCTCCTTGCTGATCCGCCATTCGCTCCACGGCACGGTCAGGGTGAACTGCACCGACGCCTTGGGTGCCAGCGGCGCGCCGAACTGCTGGAACGTGCCGGACTCGAACGTAGTCATCCGCTCACAGCTGTCCAGCTCGCTCGTCGGCACGTCCTGCTCGGTCGGGACGGCGGCGATGTCGGCATTCGTGGCCAGCCGCTTGCGGTCGATGCACGCCAGCGCCTGCGGGTCCCGGAACGTCGTGTCGCTGGTGTTCGTGACCCGGCCCGTGATCACCACTTGCTGGCCGGGAGCGGGCGCGACCGGGCCGAACGAGTCGATGGTGACGTCGACCACGGGGTCCTCGACCGGTGCCGCCGACGACGGCGCCGTACCGAGAACCGCTGCCGACGCAGCGATCAGCAGGCCCGCAACCGCCGCAGCGGAGAGCCTCAGTCGCCGTCTCAACACGCCGTCACCGTAACCTAGTTTCCCGTGTCACCATTCGCCGACCAGTCAGCCTCCGCCGGATCGTTGTCCGCCGTCCAGCAGCAAGCCGTCCGGACCCTGCTGGAGATCGCACCGGTGGTCGACGAGCTCGGCGCCCGGTTCGCCGGCGCCGGGCACGAGATCGCCCTGGTCGGAGGCCCGGTCCGGGACATTCTGCTCGGCCGGGGGAGCAAGGACCTGGACTTCGCCACCTCAGCGCACCCCGACGTGATCGAGCGGTTGCTGTCCGGCTGGGCGGACCACATCTGGGACATCGGCAAGGCCTTCGGAACGATCGGTTGCCGCAAGGGCGACTGGGTTCTGGAGATCACGACGTACAGGTCGGAGTCCTACGATCCCACCTCGCGCAAGCCGGAGGTCGCGTACGGCGACAGCCTCGAGGGCGACCTGTCCCGGCGTGACTTCGCGATGAACGCGATGGCGGTGCGGCTGCCGGCCCGCACGTTCGTCGACCCGTACGGCGGGATCGCGGACGTCGCCGCGCGCCGGATCCGGACCCCCGGCACCCCGGAGGACTCGTTCTCCGACGACCCGCTGCGGATGATGCGGGCGGCCCGGTTCGCCGCGCAGCTCGGGTTCACCCCGGACCCCGCGGTGGTGGCCGCGATGACCGCGATGGCCGAGCGGATCACGATCGTGTCGGCGGAGCGGGTCCGCGACGAGCTGGTCAAGCTGGTGATCTCCGACCACCCGCGGATCGGCCTCGACCTGCTGGTGTCGACCGGCCTGGCCGGGCACGTGCTGCCCGAGCTCCCCGCGCTCAAGCTGGAGCGGGACGAGCACCATCGGCACAAGGACGTGTACCAGCACTCACTCACCGTCCTCGATCAGGCCATCGACCTCGAATCACGTCTCGATGGTCCGACGCCCGATTTCATCGTTCGGTTCGCCGCGCTGATCCACGACATCGGAAAACCGAAGACCCGCCGGTTCGAGGACGGCGGCAAGGTGACGTTCCACCACCACGACGTGGTCGGCGCGAAGCTGGCCCGCAAGCGGATGAAGGCGCTGCGGTTCAGCAACGACCAGATCGACCAGGTCGGCAAGCTGGTCGAGCTGCACCTGCGCTTCCACGGCTACGGCACCGGCGAGTGGACCGACTCCGCGGTCCGGCGCTACGTCCGCGACGCCGGCGACGAGCTCGACCGCCTGCACATCCTGACCCGCGCCGACTGCACCACCCGCAACCGGCGCAAGGCCGAGGCGCTCCGGGCCGCGTACGACGACCTCGAGGCCCGGATCGAGCGGCTGAAGGAGCAGGAGGAGCTCGATGCCCTGCGTCCCGACCTGGACGGCAACCAGATCATGGAGATCCTCGGCATCCCGCCGGGCCGCGAGGTCGGCCAGGCGTACAAGTTCCTGATGGACCTTCGCCTCGACCTCGGTCCGGTCGGCGAGGAGCGCGCGCGGGCCGAGCTCCTCAAGTGGTGGTCCGAGCGCGGCTAGATCTCCTGCGCCGGCTCCGACTCGTAGGCCTTGGCGATCACCGCCGCCGAGGCTGCGTGCTCGCCGTACGTCGTGGTGCCGCCGTCGGTCGTGATCGAGGCGACGGGTAGCGCCGGGTCGATCGAGTTCGTCAGGTAGGCGGCGTCGTACGTCGGGAGGTCGGCGAGCGGGACGCGGGTCGTCGTGTGCGTGTCGAGGCCGCGTTGCAGGACCTGCTGGCGGATCCCGGGCAGGACCGGGGCCGAGGGGAAGACGATGTCGGTGCCGCGGGCGAAGCAGATGTTCCAGATCGAGGCTTCGGAGATCTCGCCGGCGGCGGTGTGGAAGACGGCGTCGTCGTACCCGGCGAGCTCCGCCTGGCGGCCGTAGTAGACCAGGTCGAAGGTGCCGGTGTGCTTGAGGTGCGGGACGGCGCGCTCGTGCCGGAACGCGCGCAGCCGCAAGGGTTGTGTGCCGGGTTCGATCGGTGGACTCACCCGGACCAGCAGTTGGAGCTCGGTGGTCGCGAAGACGTTGACGCGGAGGGAGAGGTCGCCGGTGCCGGCGTGCTCGAGGGCGGCCCGCAGGTCCGCGCGGACGCGATCGGCGGCGAGTGGTTTCCCGAAGACCTCGCGGGAACTGCGGTCGAGTCGCTCGAAGTGCAGGTCGAGACCGTCCACCCGGCCGTCGCGGACCTGCATCGAGCTGAAGTGCCCGTAGCTCGTTGCTCGCAGCAACTCGGGGTCGACGGTCAGCAGCGGTTGTCCGTTGAGCAGCAGCGCATCGTTCACCGACCCAGTCTGACCTGCTCTACGCTCACGCTGTGGACGTCTTGAGCATCATCGGGTGGGGCGGCTCCGCTCTCGTCGTCTGGTCCTTGCTGCAGACCAGGATCCTGCGGCTGCGGCTGCTGAACCTGGTCGGCTGCGTGATCCTGATCGGCTTCAACGCGGCGATCGGCGTCTGGCCGATGGTCGGGATGAACGCGGTCCTGGCCGTCATCAACCTGGTCCACCTCTGGCGACTGCTCCGGCATCGGCACGACGAAGCGGAGTACCAGGTCCTCGAGGTGAACTCCGATGACGCGTACCTCGGTCACGTCCTCGCCCAGCACCAGAAGGACATCAGCCGGTTCAACCCCGGGTTCACCCAGAGCGACAGCCCGTACGCCTTCCTGGTCCAGCACGGCGACCGCACCGTCGGCGTCGTCCTCGCCCACGACGCCGGCGACGGCCGCGCCCAGATCGACCTCGACTACGTCGTCCCGAAGTACCGCGACTTCACCCCCGGCGAGTTCGTCTACCGCCGCAGCGACGTCTTCACCGGCCACGGCTTCCACCAGGTCCTCGCCCCACCCGGCATGCGCGACTCCACCCCCTACCTCACCAAACTCGGCTTCCACCCCGACGGCCCCGACCTGGTCCTGGACCTCCCGCGGGTGTGACTGCAAGTTTGATAACTACACTTATAATAAGTAAAGTTCTCAAACATGCAGAAGCCAGAGTGGATCTTCGCCCGTGACCTGGAATGGGCCAATCTCGCCCAGTTCGCGACCGCGAGCGGGAACTACCCTCGCCTCGGTGTCATCAGCGGCCGGAGGCGACAGGGCAAGACCTACCTGCTCGACGGCTTGGCCGAGCGCACTGGTGGCCTGTACTTCGGTGCGACCGAGGCGACCGAGACCGAGTCCCTCGCTCTCTTCGCGTCAGCCCTGGGCAACCACCTGGGTCAGCCGTCCCCGCCGAGGTTCGACACTTGGGACGACGCGGTCCGATTCCTCTTCGCGTTGAGCCCGGCCGACGGACCGTTCGTCATCGACGAGTTTCCCTACCTGAGCAAGGTCTCGCCGGCGCTGCCGTCGATTCTTCAACGGGAGATCGATCGAGCGGCCTCGGCCGGCTCGCCGATCAACCTGCTGTTGTGCGGATCGGCGATGTCGGTGATGGGCCGTCTGCTCTCCGGAAGCGCGCCGCTGCGCGGCCGGGCCGCTCTGGAGATGGTGGTCAGGCCCTTCGACTACTGGCTCGCCAAGCAGTTCTGGGAGATCGACGATCCACGGTTGGCTGTCCTTGTTCACTCTGTCGTCGGTGGCACTCCCGCGTACCGCCGGTTCGCGGGAGACGACAGCCCCCGGTCAGTCGGTGACTTCGACGACTGGGTGATGCGGACCGTGCTGAACCCGGTGCGTCCGCTCCTGCGCGAGGCGCGGTACCTGCTCGAGGAGGAGATGGACGTCCGGGACGGTGCGCTGTACCACTCGGTCCTCGCAGCGGTTGCTGCAGGCAACAGTACGCGCGGTGGCATCGCCAACTACGTGGGCCGGAAGTCGACCGACATCGGGCATCAGCTGACAGTCCTCGAGGACAGCGGGCTGCTGCGCTCGCGGCCGGACGTGTTCCGTGCCGGCCGATCGCTCTACCAGGTTGCCGAACCGCTCGTGACCTTTTACCAGGTGGTGATGCGGCCGCAGTGGGGCCTGCTGGAGAGCGGTCGGGCGCGGAACGTCTGGGAGGCAGCGAGAGCCCGGTTCTCGTCCCAGGTCCTCGGCCCGCACTTCGAACAGCTGTGTCGCGACTTCGCCCTGGCGGCTCCGGGTGAGTTGTTCGGGCAGTTGCCAGGCGAGATCGGTGCCGGGGTGGTTTCAGACCGCAGCCGCCGGAGCCAAATCGAGCTCGATGTCGTCGTCCTGGCTCCGGCCGCCCCGGGTGAGCGGCGCAAGATCCTGTCGCTCGGCGAGGCCAAGTGGGGAGACGTGATGGGGCGTCGTCACATCGAGCGTCTCGAGCGCGCGCGACAGTTGCTGTCCCGCGACTACGACACCTCGGACACCATCCTGGCCTGCTACAGCGGTGCCGGATTCGAGGCCGGCATCGATCCCGCCGTACTGAGGATCGGCTTGGACGATCTCTACAGGTCCTTGGCGTAGCAGAGGGAGGCGGCTTCGTTTTCGAAGGGTGGGTACGGCGGGATCGAGGTGTAGCCGTGGTTGGTGTAGAGGGCGATTGCGGCGATTTGGTGGGTGCCGGTTTCCAGGCGGAGACGGGCCAGGCCGGTGAAGCGGGCCTGGGACTCGACGGCGTCGAGGAGGACGCGGGACAGGCCCCAGCCGCGGGCGGTCGGGTCGACGTACATGCGCTTGATCTCGCCGACGCCGGGGGCGACGGGCTGCAGGCCGACGCAGCCGACCGGGGTGCCGTCGAGCAGGAGCAGGGTGAACGAGATGTCCGGGTGGAGCGCGACCAGCGGCTGGTCCTCGCCGTACATCGCGGCCAGCTCGGCCTGCTGGGCGGTCGTCAGCGCCACCAGGGCGGGGTCGGTACCCGGAACCGCGCGCAGTTCCATTCCCTCGATCAGCTCCACCGTCATGCTTCCAGACGGTAGCAATCGGGCATGACGCTCCTGTTTCGTCATTCTCTCCACGACTTCGGACAGCAGTGAGGCAACCGAGCGCAATCAGTTGGTCGCTTTCAGCTCTTCCGCAATTCATCATTACCGCTCAGTATTTTCGTCATGACCCTGACCCGGAGAACCGTCCTAGGCACTCTCGGAGCCGTCGGAGCAGCGGCCGCCGTACCGGTCCAGGCACATGCGGGTACGCCGGTACTTCGCCGAGCCGCCGATGCGTCGGCCACTCTGGTGACCGGCGCGACGTTCCCGGAAGGGATCATGGCCGGCGTCCCGCGGACCGACGGCGTCACATTGTGGACCCGCGTCCCACGCGGCCTGTTCGAGGGTGACGCCGAGCTGGCCGTCGTCGTCTCGAAGAATCGCGACCTGAGCAGTCCGGCGATCGTCGAGCCGGTGGTCGCGGCGAAGCAGTGGGACGGCTGCGTGCACTTCCAGGCGACCGGGCTCGCGGCCGGCGCGGAGTACTTCTACCAGTTCCGAGGCAAGGACACCGCGTCCCCGGTCGGCCGCTTCCAGACCCTGCGCCCCGCGGACTCGAACGAGCCGGTGCGGATCGGGTTCTTCACCTGCCAGGGCTTCACCGAGGGGTACTACGCCACCCACCGCCACCTCGCGCAGGAGGATCTCGACCTGGTCGTGTGCCTCGGCGACTACGTGTACGAGGCGACCGTGCCGGGCGTCCGCGGCATCGACCTGAACCTCTATCCACAGGTACTGCCGACGATGCGGGCGAAGTACGCCTTCTACCGCAGCGACGCCAACCTGCGGGCGATGCACGCGCAGCACGCGTTCCTGCCGCTGTGGGACGACCACGAGTTCCGGAACAACTACAGCAAGGACAATTGGTCGCTGCCCGAGCCGTTCTTCAAGGAGAAGCGCAGCGCCGCCTGGCACACCTGGTTCGAGCGCATGCCGGTCCCGCGGTACGCCGATGACATGACCCGGACCTACCGTTCGCTGCGACTCGGCCGGACCGTCGAGCTGTTTGCCATCGACAACCGCCAGTACAAGGACGACCAGCCGTGCGACGACGGCGGCAGCATCGTCTGCGAGGCGGCCGACGCAACCGGCCGGAGCATGCTCGGTGCGGCGCAGAAGACCTGGCTGGAGAACGGCCTACGCAGCTCCGGCGCCCGCTGGAAGGTGCTCGCCAACCCGAACATGATGATGGGCATGGTCACCGGAGCCGCCGGTGAGCGCGCCTTCATGGACACCTGGGACGGGTACGGCGCCGAGCGGACCGAACTGCTGTCCCTGGCCGCCGACCGGGTCTCCGACCTCGTGGTCGTCACCGGCGACGACCACGACACGTTCGCAGGCGAGCTGTGGAACACCGGCTTCGCCCCGGGCAGCCCCGGCAACCCGGTGGGCACGAAACGGTCCGGTGTGGAGTTCGTCGTACCGTCGGTGTCCTCCACCAACACCGGCGACCTCAAGGGGGCGGCCGGTGCCCGCACCGAGGAGCAGAAGCGGTTGCAGTACAACCCGCACCTGAGGCTGATCGACATGCGGCAGCACGGGTACGGCGTACTCGAGGTGACGAGCGACGAGGCGAAGCTGTCCTTCCGCGCGGTGGACAAGCTCCGCCCCGACGCTCCGGTGAGCACCAGCTACCAGGCCCGGACGGCCCGGGGCAGTTCGCGGATCGAGGTCTGACTCAGCGGTACAGGCGCAGGTCCGCCAGACTCCACCAGTGGTCGCTGGTGGCGGTCGACGTCACTCGCAGGTACCTCGCCTTGGTGGGCTCGAGCTCGACTGTGGTGAGCTGGCCCGTCGAGCTTCCGGTCACCGGCTTGGACCAGTGCACACCGTCGTTGCTGGTAGCAACTTGCCAGGTGGCGGCGTAGTCGCCGAGCTGACCGCCACTGTCCAGCGCGACCGAACGGAAGTGCCGCGCCGACCCGAGGTCGACTTGCAGCCACTGGCCGGGGGCCTGCGCCTGCTTGCTCTGCCAGACCGTCGACCCGTCCGCGTCGATCGCCGACCCGGCCTCGGCCGAGTTCACCGAGGCGGTCGCGGTTGCGCCCTCCAACGACACCGGCTGGGGTGTCGACGCGGTGGAGTCCCAGGTGAACGTCGCGATCGCGCCACCGGGCAGTTCGTACTCGAAGGAACGGTCGCCGACCGCGACCGCGAACTGCCGCGGGTCGTCGTTCTCGTTGTGTACGACGAGCGCCGTCGAGCCGTCGCGGTTGCGGAAGGCAACGGACATCAACTGCCCGTTCCACCCGGTCGTGCCGTACGACGTGCTCCCGATCCGGACCGCGCCCGGCCGGACGAACTTCGCCAGGTGGCCGATCGTGTAGTACTCGGCGGTGCTGACTGTTCCGTCCGGGTGCAATGTGACCAGGCCGGTGCAGGTGTCGCAGCCGCCGAGGTGCGGGCCGCCGGTGGAGTCGAGCGCGATGTTCCAGTTCACCACCGACTTGGCCCAGTTCCGGGTGGTGCCGATCATCAGGTTGCGTGCGTGCCAGGTCAGCGTGCCGCGGAAGATCTGCGGCGGAGTGTCGTTCGGCCCGTGCGAGCCGGAGCACTCGGTGAACCAGATTCCCTTCGACGGGAACGCCTTGTGCAGGTCGGTCTGCTTGGACGGATCGCCGGAATAGCAGTGGTACGCCGTACCCGCGATCCACTTCGCGGCGTCCGAGCGGAGGAGCCGGTACGGGTAGTCGGTCTCCGGGTCCTCGCCGGGCGGGGTGGAGGCGATGTCACCGGGGTGCGTGGTCCAGTTGTGGTCGTACCCGAGGATCTTGGTCCGCGGGCTGGCTGCGCGCAGTTTGGGACCGAGGGCCGAGATGACCGCTGCCTCGGCGCGGACCGGCATGTCCGTGCCCGGGTAGGCGCTCGGCTTGCGGTTCTGCGGCTCGTTCTGGACCGAGAGGAAGTCGATCGGCACGCCGGCCTTGGTGTAGGCCTGCACGAACTTCACCAGGTAGCGCGCGTAGGCGTCGTACACGGCCGGGTCGTCCTTCAGCCGGCCGCCGACCAGGGAGTCGCCGTCCTTCATCCAGGCGGGCGGGCTCCACGGAGTGGCCATCACCTTCAGGGCGGGGTTGAGCTGCTTGGCGCGGCGTAGCAGCGGGAGGATCTGCTGCTCGTCGTGCGCGATGCTGAAGTGCTTCAGCGCGAAGTCGGTCTGGCCGGCGGGTACGTCGTCGTACGTGTAGTGCTCGGTCTCGGCGGTGAAGTCGGACGAGCCGACCGGCTGGCGCAGGAAGCTGACGCCGATGCCCTGCTTCGGATCGAACAGCGACCGCATCGTCTGGTCGCGGTCGGCCGGGCTCAGCTGGTAGAGCACGTTCGCCGACGAGTCGGTGATCGAGGCGCCGAAGCCGTCGACGGTCTGGTACGACGTCCGCGGGTCGACGGTGATCGTCGTACGGTCGCTCGCTCCTCGCTGGAAGGCGACCGGGGCGCGTTCATGGAGCAGCTCGGCGCGGTCGGGGGTGGTGACCCAGACATGGGCCTGGTCGGTCGGGTGGTGCGTCTGCGCCTGGGCGGCGGGACCGGTCAGCGAACCGGTGGCGAGCGCCAGGGCGGCGGCGATTGCCGGTGTTCTCATCGCACTCCTCAGGGATTGAAACAAAGTGCAACAAACAGCGCCAGGAAACGCTCGGCGCTGAGGTCTGTCAATGCCCTGGAGCGGGGGTCTATAGTGCTGAGCGTGAAACAAGGTGATGTAACAAATGCCTAAGGGTCGGGCGACGGTCCGGGAGGTGGCGGCGGCGACCGGGGTGTCGATCGCGACCGTGTCCCGAGTGCTGAACCAGCAGGGCAGCGTGGCGCCGGAGACTCGGGAGCTGGTCGAGCGGGCGGTCTCGGAGCTGGGGCTGCGGGCGCCGAGTCCGCGCGGAGGTACGGCGAAACCCGTCGAGGGGGCCGTCTACGTGCGGTGCCCGTACGTGCTGACCGACTACTTCGGGCTGATCGTGTCGTCGATCGCGGAGACGTTGGACCGGCATGGGCGGCAGGTGATCCTGAACGCGGGGGAGGCCGCTGCGCAGGAGTCGGTGCTGTCGCGGTTGCCGGCTCAGCGCGGAGTCGGTGGGTCGATCCTGATCCTGCCGCCGGAGCCGGCCGAAGAGGTCGTGCGGTTGCGGGCGCGACGGTTCCCGTTCGTGGTGGTCGATCCGCGGACGACGCTGCCGCGGGATGTCGCGTCGGTCTCCGCGGCGCATCACTCCGGCGCGCGGCAGGTCACCGCGCATCTCACGTCACTCGGTCACACCCGCATCGGGGTGATCGCCGGACCACGCGAGTGGCTCGCGGCCGACGCCCGGCTGAGCGGCCACTCGGCAGCCCTTGCCGACATCGGCATCCTCGCCGACCCCGCCCTGACGCGCCACGTTGAACCAACAGTCGAAGAGGGCCGCCGCGCCGCCGCCGAGCTCCTGTCCCTCGGCCCACGCCCCACCGCGTTGGTTGCCTTCAACGACAAAACCGCCCTGGGCGCCATGCAAGCAGCCGCCGACCACCGCCTCGCCATCCCCGACGACCTGTCGATCACCGGCTTCGACGACATAGACCTGAGCCAAGCCACCACCCCTCAACTCACCACAGTCCGCCAACCCCTCCAGGAGATGGGCCGCATGGCCGTCAGCTTGCTGACCCGCCTCCTGGACCGCCACCAACTGGAAGCCCTCCACATAGAACTAGCCACCGAACTGGTGATCCGCGGCACCACTGGACCTAACACCTCCCACCCGCGGTGACCGCGGGTGGGAGGTGCTTGGGGAGGGGTGAGATGTGGTTTGGGGGTTACAGCTTGCGGAGGGCTTCCAGCGCCGCGAGGGCGTGGTCGACCAGCTCCTCGTCGGTGGTGGGGCGGTCCTTCTCGTGGAGGCCGGACCACTCGATGGCGAGGTCTTCGACGTACGCGAACCAGGCGTGGACCGTCATGCGTTCGGGGGATGCCGGCTGGGTCGCGACCTCGGGGGAGCCGATCAGGTTGAGGACGCGGGTGGCCAGGCCGGCGCGGGTGTCGGCGTACACCTGGACCACGTAGTCGTCGCCGCCGGCCGCGCCGCGGACGAAGGAGATGTAGGCCGCGCGCCGCCGGGTGATGAACGCGACGAAGGACAGCAGCATCTGCCGGAGCTGCTCCGGCGGCGGCAACGACTCGTCCGGCTTGGTGACGCGCAGGAGCCGGCGACCGGCGGCCTCGATGACCGCGACGTAGTAGTCCCGCTTGCTGGGGAAGTAGTGGAACAGCAGGCCGCGCGAGATCCCGGCCTGGCCGGCGACCGCGTCGATCGACAGCTCGTGGATCGGCTGGGTTCGCAGCATCATCAGGCCGATCCGGACCAGTTGCTTGCGGCGATCTTCGGCTGTCCAGCGCTGACTCACGCTATTGAGCATTGCTTAGACGCTGCGCTACGGTCAAGGCAACCGAGGGGAGTCTGATGGAGTTCGAACATTCCGCCCGTGCGAACGACCTCATCGCCCGGGTCGGCGAGTTCATCAGGACCGAGATCGAGCCGGTCGAGGCCGAGCTTCACGCCGCCCCCCGAGGCGCCGGCGATCCGTGGCAGCCGCAGCCCGTCGTCAAGGAACTGCAGGCAAAGGCCCGCAAACAAGGCCTCTGGAACCTCTTCCTCCCACTCCCCGAACCAGGCAACGAGCAGTACGGCGACGGCCTGTCCAACGTGGACTACGCCCCGATCGCCGAGCTCACCGGTCGTTCGTTCCTGGCGCCGTACGTCTTCAACTGCAACGCGCCCGACACCGGCAACATGGAAGTGCTGCTTCGCTACGGGACCCCCGAGCAGAAGAAGCAGTGGCTGGAACCGTTGCTCGACGGCGCGATCCGGTCCGCGTTCTGCATGACCGAGCCGGGGGTCGCCTCCTCCGACGCGACCAACATGGCCGCGACCGCGATCCTCGACGGCGACGACGTGGTGATCAACGGCCGCAAGTGGTGGAGCACCGGCGTCGGTCATCCGGACTGCGAGCTGCTCATCTTCATGGGCCGCACCGACCCCGAGGCGGAGCGGTACGCGCGCCACACGATGGTGCTCGTCCCCCGTGACACCCCCGGCGTGAAGGTCGAGCGCCTGCTCCCGACCATGCACCAGTACGACGAACCACACGGCCACGGCGAGGTGTCGTTCACCGATGTCCGGGTGCCGGCGAGCAACATCCTGGTCGGGCTCGGTCGCGCGTTCGAGATCGCGCAGGGCCGACTCGGTCCGGGACGGGTGCACCACTGCATGCGGCTGATCGGGCTGGCCGAGAAGTCGCTCGAGCTCGCCCTGCAGCGTGGCACCAGCCGGACCGCGTTCGGCAAGCCGCTGGTGAACCTCGGCGGCAACCGGGAGCGGATCGCGGATGCGCGCATCGCGATCAACCAAGCCCGGTTGCTCGTGCTGCAGACGGCGTACCTGCTGGACACGAAGGGACTCGCCGGCGCGCTGAGTGAGGTGAGCCAGATCAAGGTCGCCGTACCGCGGATGGCGCAGGACGTGATCGACATGGCGATCCAGTTGCACGGCGGCGGTGGGCTGTCCGACGACTTCCCGCTCGCGGCGGCCTGGACGAGCGCGCGGGCGTTGCGACTGGCGGACGGCCCCGACGAGGTGCACCGCAATGTCGTGGCCAAGCTCGAACTGGCTCCGTACCTGGCGCAGTACCAGGAGGCCAAATGAGCCGTGTCCTCGTCACCGGTGGCGCCAGCGGACTCGGGGCCGCGCTGGTCGCCCGGTTCGTTGCCGAAGGCCACCAGGTGCTCAGCACCGACATGTCGGTGGACGGTCCGGACGACGGGGCGTCGTACCTGAAGCTCGACGTGCGCAGCCCGGAGGACTGGACCAAGGCGGTCGAGTGGTGTGAGCAGAACTGGGGCGGGCTCGACATCCTGGTCAACAACGCCGGCATCGCGACCGGCGGCCGGATCGACGTCGAGTCGCTGGACGAGTGGGACCGGGTCGTCGACATCAACCTGATGGGTGTGGTCCGCGGCTGCCGCGCGTTCACGCCGGTGTTCAAGGCGCAGCGGTCCGGCCACATCGTCAACACCGCCTCCGCGGCCGGACTCGTGCACCCGCCGATGATGAGCTCGTACAACACGGTCAAGGCCGGGGTCGTCGCGCTCTCCGAGACGCTGTCGCACGAGCTTCATCCGTACGACGTGACCGTGTCGGTGGTCTGCCCGTCGTTCTTCCGGACCAACCTGGGCGACTCGATCCAGGGCCAGGACACCGCGATGGGCGCGACCGCGCGGCAGCTGATCGAGAAGTCGCCGCGCTCGGCCGACGACATCGCGGCCGGGGTGGTCGCCGGGATCAAGAAGAAGCAGTTCCTGATCATCCCGGACCGGCCGGCGCTGATGGCGTGGCGGACCAAGCGGTTCGCCCGGCCGCTGTACGACCGGCAGATGCGCAAGATCGCCGCCCGGGCCCGCGAGCGTGCCGAGTCCGGCAATGGATGATGGCGCCCGCGCGGTTCGCGCCGAGGACGCCTTCGACGTACCCGTGGTGGACGGTTGGCTCCGGCAACGGACGGAGCTGCCGCCCGGCCTGCCGGAGGTCAAGCAGTTCTCCGGCGGCGCCTCCAACCTGACGTACCTCCTGCGATACGACGGCCACGACCTGATCCTGCGCCGGCCGCCGGCCGGGACGAAGGCGAAGGGCGCCCACGACATGGGCCGCGAGTTCCGGATCCAGGCGAGCCTGAAGCCGGTGTTCCCGTACGTGCCCGAGATGGTTGCCCACTGCACCGACACCGGCCTGATCGGCTCCGAGTTCTACGTGATGGAGCGGATCGCCGGCACCATCCCGGGCCACTCGGAGCTCGGTGTCGACCTCACGCCCGAGCAGACCCGGCAGCTGTGCTTCACGCTGATCGACACGCTCGTCGACCTCCACCAGGTCGACGCCGCGCAGGCCGGTCTGACCGACCTCGGCCGCGGCGAGGGGTACGTCGAGCGCCAGGTCACCGGCTGGAGCGCCCGCTACCGCAAGGCCAAGACGTGGAACGTGCCGAGCTACGAGCGCGTGATGGCCTGGCTTGCCGCCAACCAGCCCCAGGACGTCCGGACCTGCGTCATCCACAACGACTTCCGCCTCGACAACGTCGTCCTCGCGCCGGATGATCCGCTGAAGGTGGTGGGCGTGCTCGACTGGGAGCTGGCGACCCTCGGCGACCCGTTGATGGACCTCGGCGGCGCCCTCGCCTACTGGGTGCAGGCCGACGACGACTGGGCTTTCCGTCGCTTCCGCCTGCAGCCGTCCGACGCGCCGGGCATGATCACGCGGGACGAGATCGTGCAGTACTACGCCGAGCGGTCGGGACTGAAACCGGAGAGCTGGGCCTTCTACGAGGTGTTCGGCCTGTTCCGACTGGCCGTGATCGCGCAGCAGATCTACTACCGCTACCACCACAAGCAGACCCGGAATCCGCGGTTCAAGGGGTTCTGGGTCCCGGTCAACCTGCTCGAGCGGCGCTGTCGCCGGATCATGAGGGGCTGAATGCCGACCATCTACCTGATCCGGCACGCCCAGGCGTCGTTCGGCAAGAGTGACTACGACCGGCTCTCTCCGACCGGCGAGGAGCAAGCGGCCGTGCTGGGCAAGGCGCTGGTCGCGCGCGGGGTGCAGCCGGAGCTCGTGGTGTCCGGCTCGATGCGCCGGCACGCCCAGACGGCGACGCTGGCCGGGTTCACGCCGGAGGTCGACAAGGGCTTCGACGAGTTCGACCACGAGGAGATCATCGTGGCGCACAAACCCGCCTACCGGCGGCGTGCGGTGATGCTGGCCGATCTCGCCCGGACCGGTCATCCCGGTCGTGCCTTCCAGCAGATGTTCACGGCGGCGACCGAGCGCTGGACGTTGGGCGGAGACGGCTACACCGAGAGCTTCACCGCCTTCTGCGACCGGTCCGAGGCCGCGGTACGGCGTACCGCGGAGCGACTCGGGAAAGGTGAGACGGCGGTGGTGTTCACGTCCGGCGGTCCGATCGCGGCCGTGGTGAGCCGGCTGGTGTCCGGCGGGGACGGCGTGTGGTCCAAGCTGAACGCGATCACGATCAACACCGCGATCACCAAGGTCGTGTCCGGCCGCAGCGGGCTCACCGTGGTCAGCTACAACGAGCACGGACACTTGGACGGCAGCGAGTTGCTCTCCTACAGATAGGACAGTGATGCGACGCAACATCCTGATCACCGGTGCGAGCTCCGGCCTCGGGGAGGAGATGGCCCGGCAGTTCGCGGCGAAGGGGCACAACCTGGTGCTGACCGCGCGGCGGACGGACCGGCTGGAAGCCTTGCGCGCCGAGCTGACCGAGCGGCACCCGGGGCTGACGGTGGTTGTCCACAGGCTCGACGTGAACGACCACGACCAGGTGTTCGAGGTGTTCCGCAAGGCCGATGCCGAGCTGACCCTCGACCGGGTGGTGGTGAACGCCGGCCTCGGCAAGGGCGCTCCGCTGGGGACCGGCCGGTTCGACGCGAACCTGCAGACCGCGATGACGAACTTCGTCGGCGCGCTCGCCCAGGCGGAGGCCGCGCTGGAGCTGTTCCGCGCCCGGAACGCCGGTCACCTGGTCTTCATCTCGTCCATCTCCGCGCTGCGCGGGCTGCCGAAGACGGTGACGACGTACGCCGCGACCAAGGCCGGGCTGGCGTCGATGGCCGAAGGTCTGCGGCTGGAGCTGCTGAACAAGCCGATCAAGGTCAGCACGATCTTCCCCGGGTACATCCGGTCCGAGATGAACGACCGGGTCGCGAACACGCCGCTGATCGTCGACACCGTGCCCGGCGTCCGGGCGATCGTCGCGGCGATCGAGGCCGAGAAGGAGACGGCGTACGTGCCGCGCTGGCCGTGGGTCCCGCTCGCCCGGGTGATGAAGTACGCGCCGTTGCCGTTGCTGAAGAGGATGATCTGATGCGTTGGGGCCTGACCGTTCCGCTGACCGGGGTGCCGCTGCGCGACCACCGGCCGCTGGTCGCCGAGCTGGCGTCGCTGGGGTACACGGATCTGTGGTCGGCCGAGGTGGCCGGCGCGGACGCGTTCACTCCGTTGGTGTTGGCGTCGGAGTGGGACGACCGCCTGCGGCTGGGGACGGCCGTCGTACCGGTGCACACCCGGGGGCCGGCCGCGCTGGCGATGAGTGCGGCGGCGCTGGCGGACCTCGCGCCGGGGCGGTTCGTGCTCGGGATCGGGGCGTCGTCGGAGACGATCGTGACCGGGTGGAACGGGATCGCGTACGACCCGCCGCTGGCCCGGACCCGGGACGTGCTGCGGTTCCTGCGGCAGGCGTTCGCCGGGGAGAAGGTGGACGGGGAGTTCGACAGCTTCACCATCAACCGGTTCCGGCTGGAGAAGGCGCCGGAGGTGCCGCCGTCGATCATGCTCGCCGCGCTGCGCCCGCAGATGCTCCGGCTGGCCGCGCGCGAGGCCGACGGCGCGATCACGAACTGGCTCTCGGCGGACGACGTACGGCGGGTGCGGGCCGAGCTCGGTCCGGACAAGGAGCTCGCGGCGCGGCTCTTCGTCTGTGTCACCGAGGACGCGGAGATGGCGCGCAACATCGGGCGCTTCCTGATCGCTACCTACCTGACCGTCCCCGGGTACGCCGCCTTCCACGACTGGCTCGGCCGCGGCGCCGCGATGAAGGAGATGCGCGAGGCGTGGGCTGCCGGCGACCGCAACGCCGCCATGGCCGCCGTACCCGTCGAAGTCCTCGACGACCTCATCGTCCACGGCACCCCCGACCAGTGCCGAGCCCACATCAACCGCTACGTCGCCAACGGCCTCGACACCCCCATCATCGCCACCCTCCCCACCGGCAGCGACCTCCTGCAAACCGCCCGCGCCCTCGCCCCCAGCTAAACGGACACCGCTTCGCGGCGGCTGTCTTGTTGGCCGCCTTCGGCGGCGCGCGAACCTGTGGTCGTGGCAGATCGCGGTCTGCGCGAGCGGACCCGGCGTGCGGCTCGTCGCTGCGGGAGTCGGGAGGTGACGAAGGGCCGGCGTCGACCTCCTGTTAACCGCCCGAGCCCTCGCACCCAGCGGTTAGCGGGCGGTGAGGGTGAAGGCTCGGATGCAGAGGGGTTCGGTGGGGAGGTTGTGGATTACCAGGACGCCTGAGACGGTGGCGCCTTTGGTGGTTCCGGACAGGGGGAAGACGAAGGTTAGTTGCTGGCCGACGGCTGTTCCGAGTGTGAGTCTCGTCGGGGGACTTAGTTGGGCCTGCATGAGGGTGGGGATCAGGCGCTTGGAACCCTCGCAGGCGAGGGCGGACGCGCCGATTGGGTTGTTGGCGTTGAGTTGAGCAACGAAGCGGCGGGCCAAGTCGCCGACGGTGGTCGCCGGCTTCACGGAAGGCTTGGTCGTCGGTGGTTTGGTGGCAGGCGGTTTGGTGGCTGGTGAGCTGCTCGGCGTGGGGACCGACCGCTGCGGTGTCGGCGAGCTGATCGGTGGTGCGGCGGACGGGCCCGGGCCCGGGTTCGAGGAGCGCCAGTCGGCGACCAGGCGGTAGGCGACGACACCGCCGACGCCCAGCACCGCGATCAGCAGCACCAGCATCAGGACGATGATGAGCCCGGCCCGGTTCTTCCGCGGCGGCCGGCCGTACGGCGGCGCGGCCATTCCGCCGGGGCCGAAGTTGCCTGGTTGGTACCCGGGCGGTTGGTAGCTCACAGCGCCAGTGTGAGGCTTGGTCAGCTCAGGCGGTGCTCTTCGAGCCAGGTTCTGGCGCGGCGTGGCGAGGCCCGGCAGAGCCAGGCGTCCTGGATGACTTCGGTGAGTTCCTTCTTGGTCAGCTTCCCCAGTTGGCTGGCCCGGACCAGGACCGAGGGATGGCCGTTGAAGTGCGGCGTGGTGAAGAACGGGTTGGACTCGTCGGAGACCAGGGCGAGCTTCTCCTCCTCGGACTCGACCCAGATCACGATCACGTCGTCGTACCGCTCACCGGTGTCCGGGTCGAACGCGTCCGGACGAGGGTTGCGGAAGAACACGAACGACTTCCCGCCGACCTGGTAGACCGGCCGCTCGGTCTTCTCCTTCTGCCAGACCCTGACGTGCGGCATCCCGAGCGCCACCTCGTGCACGTCAGCGACCTTCGCCATGGTGCAGAGTCAACCAGCCGGGACCCAGATCGTGAAGGTTGAGCCGGACCCGACGCGGCTGGTCACCGTGATGCGGCCGTCGTGCGCCTCGGCCAGGTGCTTGGTGATGGCCAGGCCGAGCCCGCTGCCGCCCGTCGTACGGCTGCGGGACTGTTCCGCGCGGTAGAACCGGTCGAAGAGGTGCGGGAGGTGCTCGTCCGCGATGCCGGTCCCGTTGTCGGTGACGGTGAGGTTGTAGCCGTCGTCCACCCGCCGTACGCCGAGGACGACCTGACCGCCGGACGGCGTGAACCGGATCGCGTTCGAGACCAGGTTGCCCAGCGCCTGGCGGATCCGCGCGCTGTCGACGGCGGCCTGCGTCGGACCCGGTACGTCGGCCGTCAGCGCGACGCCGGCCGTCTCCGCAGCGGGCCGATGCGCGGACACCACCTGCTGCGCCAGCTCGGACAGGTCACGCGGTGCCTTGTGCAACCGCAGCATGCCGGCGTCCGCGAGCGCCAGGTCCTGCAGGTCGGCCACCAGATGCTCGAGCAGACCGGTCTCCTCCAGCAGCGACGTGACCAGGTCACCATCCAGCGGTACGACGCCATCCTCGGACGCGACCAGGTAACCCTTGATGTTGGCGAGTGGAGTCCGCAATTCATGCGCGACGTCGCTCACCATCGCCTTGCGCTGGAAGTCGTGTCGCTGAATCGACTCGGCCATCGCGTTGAACGCGTGCCCGAGCCGGGCCACCTCGTCCTTCCCGGTCACCGGTACGCGGGCCGCGTGGTCGCCGTTCCGCATCCGCTGCGCCGCGCCGGTCAGTGCCACGATCGGCCGAACCAGCCGCCGCCCGGCGAACAGCATCACCAGCGCCGCGATCAGCAGCACCCCGAGCGCGGTGGCCGCCGTCCGCAGCAGCCCCTCCCCGGAGAACACGTTGAACGTGCTCTTCGCACCCAGGTAGAGCTTGGCCGACGGAGCGACGTACGGCGCCAGCGCCTGCGACCGCGCCTCGGTCGTGCAGCCGACGAGCACCTCGCTCATCGGCTGGTCCTTCGGCGGCTCGATGTACCGCAGCCCCTCGAGCTCGGTGATGCCGTAGTCCGCCCCGGCCGCGTCCAGGCAGGCGGCCGCGCGCCGGATCTCGTCGTCGTTCACGACCTTGGCCTTGGCGCTCGGTGCCCTGAGCCCGGGCGGCGTGCACTTGTCCAAGGTGGGCTTGGAGATCTCCATCACCGTGGTGCCGTTCACGGTCTTGTCGGACTCGACCACGACCTGCGGAGTGTTCCGGCCGCTGGCGGCCACCGTCGCGAGCTTGCCCTGCGAGCGGTAGCACTCGGCGGCCTTCTCGGCGAGCTGCTGACGCTCCCGCAGCTCCGCATCGGTGAATCCCCAGTCCGGGTAGCTCGGGTACGGCGGTGCCGCGGCCGCGGTCAGCACCAGATCGTTCGCCTTGCCGGCCAGCGCGGCCTTGCGACCCGCCACCACGCTCACCGACCCGCCGAACTTGGCCATCCCGTCGCTCCGCGCGTCGATCGTTGCCGTCGGCACCGACGGGAGCTCCGGGCTCGCGCCGAGCATCCGGGCCGAGTCGGCGATCACGCTGCCGTCCGGCTCGGTGATCGCGATCCGGCGGCCGAGGTCGTCGGCCAGCTCGTGCACCAGCTTGTCGACACCCGACCAGCTCGGGTGATCGGCGGCGTACTTCGACAGCTCGGCGTAGATCCGGCCGTCGACCTGCAGCTGGTTGCTGTTCGCGTCGATCTCGCCCTGCAGCTGCTCCCCGGTGCTGTACGTCGCGAGCACGGCGGTCGCGATCACCGCGCCGAGCGCCACCGCGAGGGACAGCCCGAGGAACCGGACCAGCACGCTACGACGCATCGGGGACCACCACCCTGTCGGCCAGCTTGTAGCCCACGCCGTACACGGTCTTCAGGTACGCCGGGGTGCCCGGGGACGGCTCGATCTTCTTCCGCAGGTTCATCACGTGGACGTCGATGGTCCGGTCGAAGACGTAGTGGTCGAACCCGAACGCGTGCTCGAGCAGCTGCTGCCGGGAGAAGGCCCGCCCCGGTGAGGCCGCGAGGCAGGCCAGGATCTTGAACTCGGCCGGGGTCACCTCGACCAGGCGGTCGGCCAGCCGCACCTCGTGCCGGACCGGGTCGATCTCGAGCTCGCCGACCCGGTACACCTCGCCCTCGGACCGGCTCCGGGTCCGCCGCAGCACGGTCCGGACCCGGGCGACCAGCTCGCGCGGGTTGTACGGCTTGGTCAGGTAGTCGTCCGCGCCCAGGTCGAGGCCGAGCAGCAGGTCGTCCTCGGTGGAGCGGGCGGTCAGCATGATGATCGGCACCCCGGAGTCGCCCGAGCCGTCTGCCCGGAGCACCCGGCAGACGTCCAGGCCGTCCACTTTCGGCATCATCACGTCGAGCACGAGCAGGTCGGGGCTGCGCCGGCGGGCCTCGTCGATCGCGGCCCGCCCGTCGTGCACGACGACGGTGAGGTGTCCCTCCCGCTCGAGGTACCGCCGGATCAGCTCCGCCTGCTTCAGGTCGTCTTCGGCGACGAGGATCCGGGCTGGCATACCGATCAATGTCGCCGAAAATGTTGAGAATCCGATGAAGATCGGCTGAGAGCATCGGGTGTAAACGGCTCCTTCACAGGTTCTTCACGGCCCCGCGGGCACGCTCCACAGCCATGAGAACCTCTCGAACAACACTCGCGGTCGTCGCCGTGCTGGCGCTGGCCGGCTGTGGAAACTCCAATGACCCGGGTGCGGCCACCGGTGATCAGAAAACTGACAAGAGCCCGCTCGCGGAGTACATGGGTGAGGGTTTCGTCAGCTCGGGCAGCGGCGGGATGCGGATGGCGGTCCGGGCCGGTGGCGGCCCCGGGTCGAGCGAGGAGGAGCTGGCCAAGCAGCGCAAGGTCGAGGACGCGACCGCGGCCTGTATGAAGACGGCCGGGTTCGAGTACGTCCCGGTCCCGCCGGAGTCGCAGCCGAAGGGCAAGTTCGACGACGCGTTCAACCTGCCGCCGGACAAATTCGCCGAGCAGTACGGCTACGGGATCAGCACCATCGACTGGTCCAAGGCCGGCGCGGCGGGCGACGACAGCAACCCGAACACCAAGATTCGCAACGCGCTCTCGGCGAAGGCGAAGAAGGCGTACGACACCGCCCTGAACGGCCCGAACTCGACCGGCAACGGCACCGTCGTGATCGCCCCCAAGGAAGGGGAGGGCCCGAAGAACAGCTCCGCGCTGAACCTGGGCTGCCGCGGCAAGGCCGCCGAGGAGGTCTACGGCAAGGGCGAGGACCGCCAGGCCGAGTTCAAGAAGTACGAGAACCTGTTCAAGGACATCCAGGCCCTCGCGAAGCGGATCGAGGACGACCAGCGGGTGGTCGACGCGACCACCGCCTGGGCCGACTGCCTCGCCGAGTCCGGCCAGGCCGGCTACAAGAAGATCGACGAGCCGCGGCAGAAGGTCAGCCAGAAGCTGGATGAGCTGAGCGGCAACAACCCGGCCGGCAACAACAACCCCGGCAAGACCGTGATCGGCGCGCCGTCGCTGGACAAGGTGGACGCGGCCAAGCTGGCCGAGCTGCGCAAGTTCGAGATCGACCTGGCGGTGGCCGACCAGAAGTGCCGGGCCAAGGTGTACGACGAGCCGTACAAGACGGTGCAGTACGAGAAGGAGCAGGAGTTCGTCGAGCAGCACAAGGCCGAGCTCGAGGCGTACCGCGACGGAATGGCGAACCGGTGACCGCTTCACCCAGGTCCCGCCGCCGGGTGCTGGTCGGGGTGTCCGCGGTGGCGGCGGTCTCGCTCGGAGTGGGCGTCGCAGCCGGCAGCCGGATCACCTCGCCGGAGGACGCGGCCGCCAAGACCGCCGCGCCGAAGGCGTCCCAGATCACCGTGCCGGTGGAGAAGAAGGCGCTGTCCAGCAAGGTCGTCGGCCGGGGCGACGCCTCCTTCGACGGCGCGGTGAACATCCGGGTCGAGACCAGCGGCCTGACCACCCCGGCGATCGTGACCGGCAAGGTCCCGGCGGTCGGCTCGACGCTCACCGAGGGCAAGGCGCTGCTGGAGATCACCGGACGCCCGGTGATCGGCCTGGCCGGGGTGCTTCCGATGTACCGGACCCTCTCGCCGGGCAGCAAGGGACCGGACGTGCTGCAGCTCGAGCAGACGCTGGACCGGCTCGGCCTCGACCCGGGCGACGTCGACGACGAGTACGACACCGACACCTCGGCCGCGGTCGAGCGGCTCTACGAGGACGCCGGGTACGACGCTCCCGAGCCGGAGGACCGGTTCAGCCAGGCCGTCGACGCGGCGGAGAAGAACGTCGACGCGATGAAGAACGCGCTCCGGCAGGCGAAGGCCGCGCTGAAGCAGGCGCAACAGGCCAAGGCGAAGGACACGTCGGTCCAGCAAGGCGCGGTCGACGACGCCGAGGAGAACCTGGCCGACGCGCAGGAGGCGCTGAACGAGGCCGAGTTCAAGGCCGGCACGCCGCTGCCGGTGTCCGAGATCGTCTACGTGAAGACGCTGCCGCGCCGGGTCGACGACGTGAAGGTCGAGCGTGGCGGCACGGTGAACGGCGTGGTCATGTCGGCCAGCGGCGCCGCCCTCGTGGTGACGGTCAAGGTCGACGCGCAGACCGCGGAACGCCTGAAGGCCGGGATGGCCGCGACCCTCGACCTCGGCGAGGGTACGGCGGTGGCCGGCAAGGTTCGCCGGATCACGAAGAACGGGGACCAGTACGACGTCGTGGTCGCGCCGAACACGCTGACCGCGAAGCAACTCGCGCTGTTCCGCGACGCGAACGTCCGGGTCACGATCCCGGTCAAGAGCACGGCCGGCAAGGTGCTCGCCGTACCGGTGGCTGCGTTGTCGTCCGGTCCGGACGGCGGGTCGCGGATCGAGGTGCTGCGGGAAGGCAAGGTCGAACTGATCCCGGTCACGGTCGGGCTCTCCGCCGACGGTTATGCACAGGTGACGCCGAGCGGTGACGCGAAGCTCAGCGAGGGCGATCAAGTGGTGGTCGGACGATGAGCGCGACGGCGGTTGCCCTGCCGGCGCCGGTCGTCGAGATGATCGGCGTACGGCGGTTCTTCCCCGGGCCACCCGAGGTGCGGGCGATCCGCGAGGTCGACCTGACGATCGGGCAGGGGGAGTACCTGTCGATCGTCGGGCCGTCCGGGTCGGGGAAGTCGACGCTGCTGCACCTGCTCGGGCTGCTCGACAACCCGACCGGCGGGGTCTACCGGCTGGACGGCGTGGACACGATGAGCCTACGCGAGCGGCGTCGCGCCGTACTGCGGGGTGAGCGGATCGGGTTCGTGTTCCAGTCGTTCCACCTGCTCGACCACCGGACTGTGCTGGAGAACGTCGCGCTGTCGATGGTGTACGTCGGGGTGCCTCGGCGCGAGCGGATGGCGCGGGCGCGGGTGGCGCTGGAGCGGGTCGGGCTCGCGCACCGGATGGACTTCGCGCCGACCACGCTGTCCGGCGGTGAGCGGCAGCGGGTCGCGATCGCGCGGGCGCTGGTCGCGGAGCCGAGCCTGCTGCTCGCGGACGAACCGACCGGCAACCTGGACAGCGCCAACGCGGAGGCGATCCTCGAAGTGTTCGACGAGTTGCACCACGAGGGGATGACGCTGGCCGTCATCACCCACGACGACCACGTCAGCAGCCGGGCCCAACGCCAGGTCCGCATCGTCGACGGAACCCTCCAGTGGTAACCGAAGCAGGCCCCCCGGATCCCGCCGGCGGGCCGTCCACGTCACCGGACAATCCGTCCGGTGTTCCGCCCACCGCCGGTCTGGGCGATCCGTCGGGTGTTCCACCCGCCACCTGGGCGGGTGACCCGTCGGGGGTTCCACCCACCACCCGGTCGGGGGATCCGTCGGGCGTTCCGCCGGCTCCCTTCGCCCAGTCCGCTCCGGCGACCTCCCCGCCCACCGGGCGTCGATTCCGGCTGCGGCTCCTGCTCGCCTCCCTGGTTCGTCGCGCCGCGAGCACTCGCCGACCGCGCGGCGGGCGGCGATCTCGCCCGGGCGGCATGGAGCCAAGCAGCCGTCGTCCGACCGGCCTCCGGCGGTCCGCTCCGGCTGTGCGGGACCTCCTGGACGAGGCGTTGGCCGGTGTGGCCGCCAGACCCACCCGGCTGATCCTCACCACTCTGGGCACGGTGCTCGGCATTGCGGCTCTGGTTGGCACGGTTGGGCTCGGGCAGACGGCGTCGGGGCAGATCACTCAGCGGTTCGATCTGGCGGCGGCGACGCGGGTCGTCGTACAGCCTGAGGAGAAGGGTGGGCAGGAAGGCGAGGCGGCGACCCAGCTTCCGTGGGACGCCCCCGACCGGGTCCAGCGGCTGAACGGCGTCGACGCCGCCGGCACCGTGAGCACGCTGGACGTCGGCGACGACCTGGTCCGCAGCGTCGCGGGTCTCGACGGCCAGAAGGACGGGCACGCGCTGAAGGCGATGGCGGGCTCGGCCGGGCTGTTCGACGCGGTGCGCGCGGTGCTGCGGACCGGCCGGTTCTTCGACGCCGGCCACGACCGGCGCGCTGACAAGGTGGTTGTCCTCGGCAAGCACGCGGCGGAGCGGCTCGGCGTCAACCGGGTCGACTCCCAGCCGGCGGTGTTCATCGGCGACGAGCCCTACACGGTGATCGGCATCCTCGACTCCGTCACCGGCCGGGCCGAGCTCAACGACGCCGTGATCATGCCGAACGGGACCGCGATGACGGCGTACGACCTCGAGTCGCCGGACGCGGTCGAGATCCGGACCCAGGTCGGCGCCGCCCAGCTGATCGCCGGTCAGGCCCCGGTCGCGATCCAGCCGAACGACCCGAGCACCCTCAACGTCGACGCTCCGCCGAAGCAGGGCGCCGTACGCAAGGGAGTCGAGTCGGACCTGAACGCGCTGTTCCTGCTGCTCGGCGCGGTCGCGCTCCTGGTCGGCGGCCTCGGCATCGCGAACGTCACGCTGCTGTCGGTGCTCGAACGCATCTCCGAGATCGGCCTGCGCCGGGCGCTGGGCGCGGCGCGAAGACATGTCGCGATCCAGTTCCTGGTGGAGAGCGTGATCGTCGGCTTCCTCGGCGGGTTGCTCGGTACGGCGGTCGGCGTACTGCTCACCGTGGGAGTGTCGTGGGTGCGGGACTGGACCCCGATCCTGGACAACCGGCTCGCGTTCGGGTCACCCCTGCTGGGTGCGTTCATCGGCCTGGTCGCCGGCACCTACCCCGCGTGGAAGGCCTCCGCCATCCAGCCCATCACCGCGCTCCGCGGCACCTGAGTCGTCCCGGCTGAGCCGCGTGTACAGGAAGGCGGTGACCAGGAACCCGAGCACGATGAAGGCGAGCACCGGGTACGACTTCCCGTCGTCGGGCAGGACCACCGCGCCGAGCGCGGCCGCGGAGACCTGCCCGACGTTGAAGATCATGTCGTAGAGCGAGAACACCCGGCCGCGGTAGACGTCGTCGACACCCGTCTGGACGAGGGTGTCGACGCTGATCTTCACGCCCTGCGCGCAGAACCCGGTGAGGAAGCCGGCCGTGATCAGCGCGGGCTGCGTGTAGAGCCCGCCCGGTATCGCGGTCACCACCGCGGCGGCCACGAACAGAAGCGTGATCCACTGCCGCAGGGTCATCACGCGCGTCGCCCACGGTGTCACCAGCGCGGCCAGGAACAGACCGGCGCCGACCGCGCCCGTTGCGACGGCGAGCGCCCCGAACGCCTCGTCGAGCCGGTCGGGACCGTAGAAGTAGTTGCGGTACAGCAGGATCATCGCGACCGTGACGAGGCCGAAGAAGAACCGCAGCGAGCCGATCGCAGCCAGGCCGAGCGCGGCCTGCTTGCGTTCCCTCAGATGCCGGCCGCCGTCGACCAGGCCCTTGGCAATGGTCCGGATCGCCTCGACCACACCGGGCTCGTCACCGTTCAGGTCCGGACCGAGCTGGTTGCGCTGCAGCCGGAGAGCGAGCAGGGCAGCCGCGGTGTAGATCAGCACGGTCAGCCCGAGTACGGCGAGGTCGGAGTCGACGACCAGCTTCACTCCGGCCCCGACCCCGCCGCCGATGAGGAAGGACGCCGTACCCGAGGTCGGGGTGACCGCGTTCGCCATCACCAGCTCGTCCCGGTCGACCACGTGCGGCAGGCCGGCGGACAGCCCGGACAGCAGGAACCGGTTGACCCCGAGGGTCAGCAGTACGGCGAAGTAGAACGGCACCCCCGCGTTGCCGATCGCGACGAGCGCGCCGACGCCGATCACGAGCGCGGCCCGGGTGAGGTTCGCCCCGAACAGGATCTGCCGCCGCGACCACCGGTCCAGCAGCACGCCGGTGAACGGGCCGAGAATCGAGTACGGCAGCAACGCCACCGCGAACAGCCCGGCGATCGCCGTCGCATCCGGCGCCCGCTCGGGCGAGAACAGCACGTACGACGCCAGCGCGACCTGGAACACCCCGTCGCCGAACTGCGACGTCAACCGCACCGCGAACAACCGCCGGAAATCGCCACGCTTCAGTAGCGTCGCCAGATCCCGGATGAACCGCACGCCCGCAGCCTAGGTCAGTCGGCCGACGGGCGGCTCAGGCGGTCGGCGGCGGTGTCGCCGCGCTCCTTGACCGGGACCACGCCGGCGACCTTGCCCAGCCCGATCAGCGGCATGTTGCCGTAGATGGTCTCGTGGCTCCCGGCCGGCACGATGTACGTCTCGTGCCAGATCCCGGCCGCGCCACCCTTGAACGACTGCCGGAAGTAGTCGAGCCAGGCCGGCCGATGGGTCCGGTCACCGTCGTTCGCGAACGCCTGCAGCTTCTCGACCGACTCCCAGTACTGGATCAGCGTGATCCCGCGCCACGTCGGGAGCATCCGGTACCCGAGCAGACCGCTGTCCGGGTCCTTCGAGAGCTCCCGCAGCATCGGGCCCATCGCCCGCGCCACCGGCCGCCACGCCTTGACCGCCCGCAGTGAGTTGATCCGCATCCCGATCAGGAACACCACCAGGTCCCCGTCGTACGCCGCCGTCTGCCGTCCCTCGACCACACCCATCCGGCCCGCCACCCCTCACGTCGTCAGATAGTCCGCCAGCACCTGTGGATGACCGAGCATCGGGAAGTGCGCCCCGGGCACCTCGTCGGGTCGAACCCGAGCCGCTCCCGCGTCACCCGCCGCAAGAAGTCTGCCGGGAACAGGAGGTCGTCACGCCCGATCACCGCCCGCGTCCGAACGTCCGGCCACCGCTCGATCGCGCACGGGTCACCCATCGGCCCGTCGCTCTGCGCCCACAACTGCCGCCGCGCCTCGGCCGCGAAGTTCGCCGGCAGATCGTGGAAGAACGTGTCCGTGTCGTCGTCGGCCGACGACACGTAGCCGGCGTTCGCCCACCAGTCCTGGATGCGCTCACCCGGCGCCGGCACCATCGCCGCGACCAGCACGAACTCCCGCACCGGCAGCCGCTCGCACACCATGGCCCCGGTGAAACCACCCAGCGAGTGCGCCGCCACCACGACCTCGTCACCCGCCGGTACGGCGTCCAGCACGACGTCGACGTACGCCGCCAGACCGGCCCGCGGGTCGTCACACGGCAGGTCGACCGCGATCACCTCGTGCCCGCGGCGGCGCAACTCGTCCGTCACGGGGTGCCAGTGCCACGACGTGCACCCCGCGCCCGGGATCAGGACGAATCTCATGTCCATCACCTTATGGTGGGGCGATGGACCGGAGCTCCTTTCCGCACTTCCTGGGGATCACGTTGCGGTGGAAGGACAACGACGTCTACGGGCACGTGAACAACGTGGAGTACTACAGCTTCTTCGACACCGTGATCAACGACTTCCTGATCCGGGTCGGCAGGCTCGACATCCACCGCGGCGCGGTGATCGGGCTGTGCGTGGACTCGCAGTGCACGTTCAAGGAGTCGCTGGAGTTCCCGGGCACGGTCGACGCCGGCCTGCGGGTCGGGCAGCTGGGGACCTCGAGTGTCCAGTACGACATCGGCCTGTTCCGCGCGGGTTCGGACCAGCCTGCCGCGACCGGCCGGTTCGTGCACGTGTTCGTCGGCCGGGAGGACCGTCGCCCGGTTCCGGTCCCCGACCCCATCCGCCAGGCACTCGAAGGGATCACGGGATGATCGTGCGCGGCGCCGTACTGCGGGAGATGGGCCTGCCCAGCCCGTACGCCGAGTCACGCCCGCTGCAGGTGGAAGAAGTCGAGCTGGCGCCACCCGGACCAGGGGAGCTGCTGGTCCGGATCCGCGCGGCCGGGCTCTGTCACTCGGACCTGTCGGTGATCGACGGCTCGCGGCCGCGGGTGATGCCGATGCTGCTCGGTCACGAGGCCACTGGTGAGGTCGTGGTCTCGGAAGCGCCGGGTTTCGCGGCTGGTGACACGGTCGCGTTCGCCTTCGTGCCGGCGTGCGGCGAGTGCGCGCCCTGCGCTGAGGGACGGGCCGCCCTGTGCGAGCCGGGCGCCGCCGCCAACACCGCCGGCACGTTGCTCAACGGCGTACGGCGTCTGGACGGGGTGCATCACCACCTCGGGGTGTCCGGGTTCGCGGACCACGCGGTGGTGTCGGCGCGGTCGGCCGTGCGGATCGACCCGGCGCTGCCGCCGGAGATCGCGGCGCTGTTCGGCTGTGCGGTGATGACCGGCGTCGGCGCGGTGGTGAACACCGCCCAGGTCCGAGCCGGCCGGAGCGCGGTCGTCTTCGGTCTTGGCGGCGTCGGGTTGTCGGCGCTGCTGGGCGCGGTCCTGGTCGGTGCGCATCCGGTTGTCGCGGTTGACGTCGTACCCGAGAAGCTGGAGCTCGCCAGGTCGCTCGGAGCCACTCACACGGTCGATGCCCGCGACAACGACGCTGTGGACCAGGTGCGGGAGGCAACGTCCGGGGGAGCCGACTACGCCTTCGAGACGGTCGGGAGCGCGAAGGTCCTCGAGCAGGCGTACGCCGCCACCCGCCGCGGCGGCACCACCGTGACGGTCGGGTTGCCGCACCCGTCGCAGTCGTTCAGCGTTCCGGCGGTCAGCCTGGTCGCCGAGGAGCGCACGGTGAAGGGCTCGTACCTGGGCTCGTCCGTCCCCAGCCGCGACATCCCGCGCTACATCGCGCTCTACCAGGCCGGCCGGCTCCCGGTCGACCGGCTGCTCACCTCGACCGTCGAGCTCGACGACCTCAACGAGGCGTTCGACCGGTTGGCGGCCGGTACGTCGATCCGTCAGGTGCTGCTGCTTCGGTAGTTCTCCGCGGCCTTCACGCCGGTCGCCGCCTCGCGGGCCCGCGCCTCGGGGGTGAACTCGTCGCCGAAGTCGTCCTCGGTGGCGACCTGCCGGATCTCCAGCCCGCCGGAGTTGCCGTCGTCGGCGGCCAGACAGCGCCAGCCCCACTCGAGCGCCTCCTCGCGGGAGGCCACCTCGATCAGGCAGAACCCGGCGATCAGCTCCTTGGTCTCCGCGAACGGCCCGTCGACGACCCGCTGCTTGCCGCTGCTGAGCTCCATCCGGAAGCCCCGCGAGCTGGGCAGCAGGCCCTCACCGGCGAGCAGGACGCCCTTCTCGGCCATCTCGGCCATCACCAGACCCATCTCGGTCAGGCTCTTCTCGCTGGGGTTCTCCCAGGCCTCGGACCCCTCGCTGGCCCGGAACATCATCATGAACCGCATCGGATCTCCCCTCGTTCCGTCGGCCTCATCATGGCGCAGCGACGGGTCGGCGGTCTGCGCGGCAGACGAAGGTTAATTCCGCGGAGAGCTATAGCCACCCGGACAACCATCGGGCAGGCTACGCACAGTGCGGAACCGCCCACCGCACGTGAGGCATGTCACAAGTGAGGCGTAGGAGTCCCTGAGGAGGACCCCCTAATGCACACCCGTTTCCGCCGCACCGGCGCCCTGGTCGGCGCCGGAGCCGTTGTCTTCGGCGCGCTGGCCGTAGTCGCCGGCAACCAGGCCGACGCCCAGCAGCCGGTCCCCACCCCGATCGACCAGCTCCTCGGTCAGGAGCTGCAAGGCAAGGCCGCGCTCGGCAAGGTCCAGTCCCGGCTCGCCGAGCTGTCCGAGCGCAACGGCATCCCCGCCCCGAAGCTGCAGCAGATCCTGGCCACCGACAAGACCGCTTGGCTGGACAAGGAGGGCACGCTCTTCTACCGCGAGCCCGTCGCCGGCACCCAGAAGGCGTCGGCCGCGTCCCCGCGCTGGGCCACCAAGGCGGTCGCCGCCGCGACCGGCCCGGCGTTCGAGCTGCACAGCAAGCCAGGCTCGAACCGGGTCATCTACTTGGACTTCACCGGTCACACCATCACCGGTACGGCGTGGAACACCAACGGCAAGCCTTCCACCGTCAACGTCACGCCGTACGACACGAACGGGAGCCCGAGCACCTGGAGTACGGCTGAGCAGGACGTCGTACGCGATGTCTGGGCCCGGGTTGCCGAGGACTACGCGCCGTTCGACGTGGACGTCACCACGCAGGAGCCGGCCGCGTCCGCGATCACCCGGTCCGGCGGCTCCGACCAGCAGTACGGCACCCGGGTCCTGATCGACCCGACCACTTGGTACCAGTCCGGCTGTGGCTGCGGCGGTGTCGCTTACGTCGGCGTGTACGACAACAGCAGCAACCACTCGTACTACCAGCCCGCCCTGGTCTTCACCAAGGGTGTCGGCACGGGTGCCAAGAACATCGCCGAGGCGGCGTCGCACGAGGCCGGCCACAACATCGGCCTGAGCCACGACGGCACGTCGTCCGTCGGCTACTACCAGGGTCACGGCGCCTGGGCGCCCATCATGGGCGTCGGCTACTCCAAGGCGATCAGCCAGTGGAGCAAGGGCGAGTACACCGGCGCCAACAACAAGGAAGACGACTTCGTGGTGGCCGGCCAGAACGGCCTGGCGCTGCGGGCCGACGACCACGGCAACGGTACGAGTGACGCCACTGCACTCACCCTCGGCACCAGCGTGAGCGGTGTGTACGCCAACGACTCGGACGTCGACACGTTCCGGATCGACCTGTCTGCCGGGACCTTCACCTTCGCGGCGAACGCGGCCGCCTCCGGCGCCGACCTGGACATCAAGCTGCAACTGCTGAACTCGGCTGGCACCGTGCTGGCCACCGCCGACCCGGCCGCGGGCCAGACGAACGCGTCGACTCCGACCGGCCTGAGCGCGAGCCTCAGCCGGCAGGTCACCGCGGGGCGGTACTACCTCCGGATCGAGAACACCGGCTACGGCAGCCCGCTGAACACCGGCTACTCGACGTACGGCAGCCGCGGCGCCTACACGGTCCGCGTCAGCTGACACACCTGAACTGCCCGGGGCCGCCGTTCCCACCGAGATCGACGGCCCCGGGTCCTGGTGGGGGATTCTGTGAGGAGATTCCGTTGCGTTCCCGTCTTGTCGAGGTTGCTGCCAACAACACCGAGTACGGCGACACCGATCTGTACCGCGTCGACGTCAGTGCTGCCGGCAACTACACCGTGACCGCGAGTGTTACCAGCGATCTCCAGCCGGGTACGTACTACTGCGGGTCGACAACGTCGGCTACGGCGACCTGCTGAGCACCGGCTACTCCACCTACGGCAGCCGTGGGGCCTACAGCCTCACCGTCGCGCCGTCCTGATCCCTGCGGCTGGCCGGCCTCTGGCGGGCCGGCCAGCCGTCAGGTCAATCAGCTCGGGATGAGGTGCGTGGTGGCCAGGTGCGCCAGGGCGGCGGCTTGGTCGGCCAGTACGGCGTCGTCGAAGCGGACCACGCTGGAGTGGTTCGACGGCCCGTCCTCGCCGACGTCGTCCGGGCGCGCGCCCAGCATCACGAACGTCCCGGGCACCTCTGCCAGGACCATCGAGAAGTCCTCCGACCCCATCAGCGGGTTGTCGAACGGCGGCACCCGGTCCGCGCCGAACAACTGGGTCAGTTGCTCGGTGGTGTGCGCCGTACGCGCGGCATTGTTGATCGTCACCGGGTACTGCAGGGCGAAGTCGGCCTCGACCGTGCAACCGTGGGCCGCGGCGATCCCCTGAGCCAACGCCGGCAGGTCGCGCGACAGCTGGTCGAACGTCTCGTGCGACAGGGTGCGCACGGTGGCGCCGAGCCGGGCCGTGTTCGGGATGACGTTGACCGCGACCCCGGCCGCGAGCTGGGTCACGGTGATCACCACCGGATCGAACACGTTCACCTTGCGCGTCGCGTACGTCTGCAACGCCAGCACGAGCTCCGCCACCACCGGCACCGGGTCCACGGTCGTGTACGGCGACGAGCCGTGCCCGCCCTTGCCGTGCACGGTGATGTGCAACTGGTTCGAGCCGGCCATCATCGTCCCCGGCCGGGTCTGGAAGAGCCCCTTCGCAGCCTGCGACCAGACGTGGATCGCGTACGCCGCGATCGGCTTGTCCCCGGTCGCCTGCAGCAGCCCCTCCCGGAGCATGTAGCCCGCACCGCCCAGGCCCTCCTCGCCAGGCTGGAACATGAAGAGCACGTTGCCCTCCAGCTCCTCGCGCCGCGCACTCAGCAGCCGCGCCGCACCGACCAGGCCGGCGGTGTGCAGGTCGTGGCCGCACGCATGCATGCTCCCGTTGGTGGACGCGTACTCGAGGTCCGTCTCCTCGACCACGGGCAGCGCGTCCATGTCGCCGCGCAACAACACCGTGGGCCCTGGACGACCACCGCGCAGTACGCCGACCACCGATGTCAGCTCGGTGCCGGTGCTGATCTCCAGCGGCAGCCCGGCCAGCGCGTCCAGCACCATCGCCTGCGTCTTCGGCAGGTCGAGCCCGACCTCCGGAATCCGGTGCAACTCCCGCCGCAGCTCGACAAGCCCCGGTCCGATCGCGGCGGCTTCCTCGACCAGGTTCATCAAGCAACTCCTTCGAACGGGCGACGTCCCGTCACCGTACCCGCCGCCATCGAGCGGCTTTCGTCGGTGGGCGTGGTTACTGTGGCGGAATGCTGTCGCCTCTGGGCTACCACCGGGCCGTGCTGGCGTACGTACGCCGCGTGGACGAGCGTGCCTGGACGGCTCTCCGGGGCGGGCCGGTTGGCCGGCTGGACGACGTACTGCTGCGGAACGCTTACCGACTGGAGAAGGCGGTGCATCCCGAGGTCCATGAGGCGGGCCGACGCGCGGCCGAAGCCTTGGGAGTGGATGCGGAGCTCGAGTTCTTCCAGGTGAACGGGGAGCCCAACGCCCACTACGTGCACCAAGCGGGTACGGCGGTTGTCGTCTTCGAGGGATCGTTGCTGGAGAAGCTGGACCAGGACGACCTGACCGCGGTGATGGGACACGAGTTGGCGCACCGGGTGCTGTGGAACACCGACGACGGCGACTATCTCGCAGTGGACCGGTTGCTGGACGCGGCGGCCGGTGACGCGCGCACACCACAGCAGTACCTCGAGACGCATCGGCGGTGGAGCCTGGCGACCGAGCTGTTCGCCGACCGTGGCGCGCTCACGGCCTGCGGCGACCTCAGCCTGACGATCCGCGCGCTCCTCAAGCTCCAGACCGGTCTCAGCACCGCCGACCCGGACGCCTACCTGCGGCAGGCGGACGAGCTCGATCTCAGCACCGGGAGCCGTGGCACCTCGCATCCCGAGGGCGTCGCCCGCGCGTGGGCGTTGAAGAACTGGCTCGCCGGCGACGACATGGAGTCGCTGATCACCGGTCCGCTCGACATCGACGCGCCGGACCTCCTCGACTCGGTCCTGCTGCGCGACCTGAGCCGGGAGTTCGCGGCGTCGATCGCCCACACCTCGGGTCTGCGCACGGATGCGGTCGCGACCTTCGCGGCAGGATTCTCGGATCCGCCGGGTCCGCTCGGCGTACCGGCGTCCGCGATGCCTCGGTTCGACGAGCCGCTGGCGGTCCGGCCGATCGACGGCGCACCGCTGCCCCGACCACGACCGCTGGCCGACGCCACCAAGCGGTACCTCTGCTACCTGCTGCTGGACCTGGCGACCGCCGACCCGGACACCGGCGATGCCGGATTGGTCGCCTCGATGGTAATCGCCCGTCGCGCCGGCCTGACGGCGTACGACGATCTGGCCGACGACGAGCTCGGCTGGAGCGACAAGCGCCGGGCGAAGCTGGCCAAGGCCGCGGACGAGGTGGTCGGATGAGCGCCGAGGACCTGGTCGCCCTGGCGGTCTCGCAGGGCGGGCTCGGCAACGACGCCCTGCTGGCCGCGGTGCTGCCGCTCTTCCACGCGACGGCTGCGGTGCATGAGCGCGGACTGGTCGCGCCGCTGCGCGGACTCGGCCGGCTCACGGTCGACGAGCAGGCCCGGCTCGGCTTCGACCCGTCCTTGGCCGGCCGCCCAGTGCTCGACGAGCCGGCGCTGGCGGAGCGGGAAGGTCCGCGGGCGAGTGCGGTCGAGGTGGTCGCGCACCGGCAGTCCGATGTCGACCTCGGTGCGAGCGGTAGCCGGCCGCGGACCACGGTGGTCGAGCCGGTTGCGGCGGCCATCACCGCGCCGGTGCATGTCGCCGGGTGGCAGAGCTGGGAGCACGTGGTCGGCCATCACGACCAGCTCACCGACATCTTCAGCCTCGGCCAGCTGCTGATCGGGCTCGGCTGCGGTCTCGACCTGTCCCGAACTCCTGACGTGGCCCGCCTGATCGATGCGCGAGGCAACCTTCACGCCCTCGACCCGGCCCTGCATCCGGTGATCGTCTCGGTCGCCGCCCGGATGGCCGAGCCGGACCGTCACCGGCGCGCGCAGGACCTGCGGTCCCTGATCGAGCAGTTGGAGAACTACCGCGACCAGCCGCTCGACTTCGACGTTGGGGCGATCACGCAGGGCGTGGCAGACCGCCGTACTGCGGTGCTTCGGGCGTTGCGTGACCGGCTGTTCGACCTGTCCCGGCGCAACCGGCTGATCAACTTCCGGCCGACCGCGCAGACGCTGAACCTCACCGAGGTGTCGGTCCCGCTGATGCTCGACGTGCGGACCATCCGCCCCGACCAGCTGTTCACCTGGCGCGACGATCTCGGCGCATCGCTGCTCGGCAAGCCGCAGCCGCTCGGGCGCTGGATCCGGTACGACGAGGCGCCGTACGCCGCTTTGTCGCTCGACAAGTTGATCGCGACCGCCCGACGGGATCGGGCGGAGTACGGCCAGGACCAGCTGCGGCTGGTGCCGGCGTTCCTGCGCTGGCACGACCTGAAGAACGATCCGCAGACCAGGCTCGCCTCCCCGCTGGTGCTGGCGAAGGTCGAGCTGGTGAAGAAGCGCGGCGTCCGGGACTCGTACACGCTGCGCATCACCGACCCGGTCGCCGAGATCAACCCAACGCTGCGGCACCACCTGCACCAGTTGTACGGGATCAACCTGCCGGAGTACGTCGACCTCGCCGAGCCGGGCGCTCTGGCGACACTGCACGCGCAGCTTGCGCAGGAGATCCGGTCGACCGAGCCGGGGCTGCAGCTGCACCTGCGGGAGAAGCCGCGGATCGACCTGGTCCGGCAGCGGGCGATGGTGAAGCTGCGGAACTACCGCCGCCGGCAGCACGGCAACGCCGAGCATGAGTTCGGTGGGCGGCAGTACGCCTACTCGTACCGGCGGACCGACTACCAGCCGCTGGGAGTGCAGATCTTCCGCGCTCAGCTCGCTGCTCCGGAGCTTCCGCTCGGCATCACCCTCGGCGGCGAGCCGCGGCGACCGGCGGCGATCGAGACCGACACGTACACCCTCGACACCGAGGGCGGTCCGTACTCCTGGGACGTCGACCTGTGCGCGGTGGCCCTGGCGAACTTCAACTACCGGACCCTCGGCCTCGTCCGGGACTACGACGAGCTCCTCGCGACCGGGACGTCGTGCCCGTCGTTCGACCAACTGTTCTCCGACCGGCCACGCCCGATCAGCAGCCCGCCCCCGGAGCTCCCGGTCGCCGAGCGCCAGTTGGTCGTCCCCGCCGACGGCTCCCAGGTCGCGGCCATCGCGCGGGCCCAGCGCGGCGAGAGCTTCGTCATCCAAGGCCCGCCCGGCACCGGCAAGTCCCAAACGATCACCAACATGATCGCGGACTTCGTAGCCCGCGGTCAGCGCGTCCTGTTCGTCTGCCAGAAACGCGCCGCCCTGGACGTAGTCCACGCCCGCCTCGCCAGCCGCCGCCTGGACGACCTGTGCACCCTCATCCACGACTCCCAGGCCGACAAGAAAGCCTTCATCCACAGCCTCCGCGAAACCTACGAGTCCTGGCTCACCGCCACCGACGACCTACCCCACCTCACCACCCGCCGCACCGAACTGATCACCCGCATCAACCACCTCCTCACCACAGTCACCACCCACGAACAAACCCTGGAATCCGGCCACCCCCCACTCCGAACCCTCCTAACCGCCCTAATCCACCACCGCCCCCACCCCACCTCCGCCTCGTCCCCCGCCCCAACGTCACCCGTCGGCCCGACCTCACCCCCCGCACCCGCTTCACCCACCGCGTCGGGCACGCCCACCTCGTCCCCCGCGCCCGCCGCCTTCGCCCACCTCGACGGTGAACGGCACCTGATTCCGTCGCCAGTTGACTGGTGGTCCGCGCGGGCGATCGTCCGCAAGCTCGCCCAGGACCTGGCATCCGCCGACCCCACCTCAGCCGGAATCCTCGCCCGCACCCCACTCGCCTACATCACCCCCACCCGCTGGTCCGACCCCGCGATACCCGACCAAGCCCGCGCCCTACAGCCCACCTGGACAGCCGTAGCCACCGCCCTAACCACCTCCGGCATCCCCAACCCCTCGCAGCCGTCCGGTATCACCGAGCAGGACAACAGCCGAACGGTCGAACAGCACACCGGCTGGACGGTCAAGCAGGCCAGGGCTCTCGGCGAACTGGGCCGCGTGATCAGCCCCCTCGCCGACCGCAACCTCGCCGACGCCATCGACCCCCGCTCATCCACCGCACAGCGCCTGAACGCCTCAGCCGCCGACCGCGAACGCCTGATCGCCACCGAACGCTCAGCCTGGGAAGAAGCATCCGGCTGGAGCGAACCGCTGACCCCCACCGACGCCCGCTCAGCCCTGAAGCTTGCCCAAAGCAAAGAAGGAACCATCTTCGCCTTCCTCAGCAGCGACTGGCGCCGACTGAAATCCCTGGTCAACACCCGCTTCGACATCACCACCCGAGCAGTCCGCCCGACAATCGTCGAACTACTCACCGACCTCGTCGCCGCCCACGACGCAACCGCCGCCGTACACCAACACGCCGAGCAAACCCAACGCGAGTGGGGCGCGGCCGACCCACGCCACCTGGTCACCCGCCTCACCGCCACCCGCAACGACCCGCACCTCGACGACTGGCGGCTCGCCCTGCAGGACGATGCTCCTGCTGCCCTCACCCGCATCGCCGACACCCTCGACCGAGCCGAGGCATCCACCTCCGGACTGCTCGCACCGGAGTACGAGGACCTCACCATCCCCGCCGTACGCGACCTGATCGACAACCTCGCCTCCGCCGAACCGATCCTGCGGTTCGTAGGCCCGGCCCTGCAGGACCTCGCGACCACGCCGGAGTCCGTCCAAACCGCGGTGCGACAACTCACCGCGACCCCAGACCAACTCGAGTACGCCGTCTGCGCAGCCGAATGGGACCGCATCCGATCCGCCGCCCCGCTGCAACTCTCCTCAACACGAGTCAACGCGATCGTCGGCGAACTGAGCCTCCTCTACGACGAACTCACCACCCTGAACGCCGACATCGTCGTCGCCCAGGTACGTCGCCGCTTCCTGACCGAACTCGCCCACTCCGAACTCAGCGTCAGCGGAATGTCCCCCGAGGACCGCGCCCGCAAGAAGACCTTCGCCACCGGCCGCCGCGAACTGGAACACGAGTTCGGCAAGGTCATGCGCTACCGCTCCATCCGCGACCTGGCCTCCGGCGCCCCCGGCACAGTCGTCTCCCTACTCCGCCCCGTCTGGCTCATGAGCCCGTCCTCGGTCTCCGACACCCTCCCCCTCACAACCTCCTTCGACGTAGTCATCTACGACGAAGCCAGCCAAATCCCCGTAGAAGAAGCCATCCCCGCCCTACACCGAGCCCCCCAACTCATCGTCGTAGGCGACCAAATGCAACTCCCTCCCACCCAATACTTCCAACCCCGCACCACCCCCCACCCCCTCCCCACCCGACCAACCCCCACCCCCCAAACCCCCAGCCCCACTCACGCCACGCACACTCCCGCCACCACCGACCCCGGACCCGCCGCAGCCGGTGTCACCCTTCCGAGACCCCACACCCCCGGCGCCATAAAAGCCACGCCCGACGCTCCCGGCACCAAGCCGCCCGCGCCCCGCACCTTCAACCCACAAGACCCCGCAGTTGATGGTGTGGATGAGTTCGAGGATGACGGGGTTGCCGAGCAGGTGGGGATCGCGTTGACCGAGGACAGCTTCCTCTCGATCAGCGCGTTGAGGCTGGCGTCGACGATGTTGACCTGGCACTACCGCAGTCGCTCCGAGGCACTGATCTCCTTCAGCAACTCGGCCTTCTACCAGGGACGCCTAGCAACCGTGCCCGATCGGCTTCCCCCGCACATCGCACCACCGTGGACGCTGCGTTCGGACGCACCCGCAGTGGCCGAGGTGTGCGACGGCCTGCTCGCCGGCAGCATCACCGCTGTCCGGCTCGTCGACGGTGTCTACGTGCGCCGTACCAACCCCGCCGAGGCGCAATGGATCGCCGGCCTGGTACGTGAACTGCTCGGACGCCGGACCGGCAAGAGCATCGGCATCGTCGCGTTCTCCGAGGCCCAGCAGGGCGAGATCGAACGCGCACTGGACGAACTGGCGGAGGCGGACCCGGCGTTCGCCGCGCTGTACGAGGCCGAGCAGGTCCGTACGCACGGCGAACAGGACATCAGCCTGTTCGTGAAGAACCTGGAGAACGTCCAGGGCGACGAACGTGACATCGTGCTGATGAGCGTCTGCTACGCCGCCGGCCCGGACGGCCGCATGCTGATGAACTTCGGCCCGATCAACACCGCCGGCGGAGAGAAGCGCCTCAACGTCATCTTCAGCCGCGCCCGCGAACACATGGTCGTCGTCAGCAGCATCGAACCCGACGCCATCACCAACACCTACAACGACGGCGCCAACACCCTCCGCCGCTTCCTCACCTACGCCACCGCCATCTCCCAAGGCAACCCCACCGCCGCCAAAGCAACCCTCTCCACCTATCCCCAAGCCCACCCCATCGCGACGAACAAACCCGCCGATCCCAGCGCAACCGCCGCCGTCGGCGGAACACCGGACGCGCCCGGCGATCGCCGCACAGGAGTTGTTGCTCCCGGCGCGGAAACCCACGCCGCTGAATCTGCAGCGTCGAGCGCCGGGCAGCTAGATGCAAGCCCCGGCCTCGATCGCCACGCTGTGACAGGTCGAGACAGAGCCCCGGGTGCGGCCGATGCCGGTGCGGATACTGCTGCCTCGGGTGGCGGGGAGTTTGGGGCCGGCGCCGGTGTTCATGGCGTGCAGGGTGTGGCCGACGAGGGTGGTGCTGGGTCGGGCGCTGGTGCTGATGCGGGCATCCGTGCCGGTGGATCTGTTGTGTCGGGTGGTGGCGAGCGAGATGCAGGTGACGGCCTCGACCGCGGCGGTGTGCCCGGTCGAGGCGGGGAGCCTGGTGCGGGCGACGGCGGTGTGGGTCCGGCTGCGTCGGGTGGCGGGGAGTTTGGTGCGGATGCTGGCTTCCGTGGTGTGCGGGGTGATGACTCTCGGGGTGTGTCAGCTCGGCAAGGAACTCAGGCGTCGCCGGCGGCCAGCGGTCGTGGTGTGGGTGCCGTTGGGTCGGGCGCGGGTGTTGGCAGCGGGGTGGGTGGGGGTGTGGTTGAGCAGTTGCGGTGGGCGTTGGAGGGGCGGGGGGTTGTGGTGGAGACAGGTGTGGGGGAGTCGGTGTTTCGGTGTGATCTGGCGTTGAAGCTGCCTGGTGATGTTGGGTATCGGGTTGCGGTCCTCGTTGACACTCCGGAACGGGTCAAGGCCGACACGTTGCTCGAGCGGCTGACCACGCACCCGAGAGCTCTGACCGCCACCGGTTGGCGAGTTCACCACGTACTCACCACCGACTGGACCCGAGCCCCCAACACCGTCGTGGACCAACTAGTCGACGCCCTCCACCGCCCGACCGACACCTAACAACACCGCAGACACCGCCATCCCGCAGCACCACCTGGTGGAGTGTCTGCGGTGTGGCGCGGGTTTGTGTGGTTCGTGAGTTCCCGCGCCACACCTGTTCGGCTGGTGGCTCCGCGCCGCGGTTTCGGTGCCGCAGACAACGGCGCCACTTGTCTGCGGGCTGGTGGGCCGACGGTGGCGCGAAGGGCGGTCTTGGTGCCGCGTGGGTGAGTTCCTGTGGCTGGTCGGGCCCCTGATCCTCGGCGTCGCCCAAGGGCGGACTGGTACGGCGTGGGGCGCCATGCCGCATGGCGTGTGCGCGGTGCGGGTGGTGGGTTGGTGCGGGTTGCGTGACGGGTGGGGGTGGTGGGTTGGGGCGGTGGGTAGGCGCGGGGTGGGTCCTGTTGGTGGGGCGGCTGGGTGGGCGGGTGTGGAGGGTGGGCGCTCGCCGTACGCGTGGAAGGCGGTTAGCGGGTTAGGGCTTGGGAGGTTGGGGTTCGGCGGGGTGGTGGGGAGGGTGATGTGGGGGTGGTGGTTTGGGTGGGTGTTGGGGGAGTCAGGCCGGTGAGGGCTGTGTAGAAGGCGTGCGGGGTTGATTGGCGTGGGGCCAGGCGTGAGGGGGCGGTTGGAGGCTGGGTGGGCGTCGGTGCGGATGCGGGTGGGGTCTCGGTGGTTGGTGGAGGCGCCGAGGTCGGCGTGGACGCGGTGGTTGGGGTGGGAGCTGTGGGGGATGCGGGGGTGGGGGTGGGGTCTGGTGTGGGGGTTGGGGCGGGGAGGGTGCAGGCGGAGGGGTGGGGGGTGTGGGCGGATTCGGCGTTGGTTAGTTCGGTTTGGAGGTGGATTAGGAGGCGGGCTGTGGTGGAGCGGGAGCGGGCGGCGGCGTGGCCGGGTGGGTGGAGTTCGTAGGTGTCCAGGTGGGAGAGGGCTTCGCGGAGAAGGAGTTCCAGGCGGTTGCGGGTGGTGGTGGCTTCGGTGGGGGTGTCCAGGTCGGGTAGGC
This sequence comes from Kribbella sp. NPDC002412, assembly GCF_053592935.1. Taxonomy (NCBI): domain Bacteria; kingdom Bacillati; phylum Actinomycetota; class Actinomycetes; order Propionibacteriales; family Kribbellaceae; genus Kribbella; species Kribbella sp. NPDC002412. Next base: position 42,055 of record NZ_JBSFBL010000038.1, on the reverse strand, counting down.
GGGTTGAGTTGTAGAGGAGGCTGATGAGGAGGGGGAACTGGCCTTCGGCGGTTTGGCGGTTGAGGGTGTTGAGGACTTCGCCTTGGTCGAGGCCGGCTCGGGTTTCCAGGTCGGTGGTGAGGATGCGGATGGCCGGGACGAAGGCTGGGTAGTAGCCGGTGGACTGGACGTCGTGGATGCCGGGGGCAACTTCGTCGACTCCTAGGCGGATCAGGAACTCGTCGAGGTTGTCCTGGGCCCAGGCTTCGGCGACGCCTTCCTCTAGTTGGCGGCCGCCGGGCTGGACGAAGGCGCCCCGTGCCGCCTCCTGACTTGCGCCGGCTGGGCCCAGGAAGTGGGCGTGTTCGTGGAGGAGGGTGGCCAGGGCTTCGCGGTAGCTGATGAGGGCGGTGACCGGTTGTTCTTGGCCTGCACGCTCGTACATCTGGCGTAGTGGGTCGAGGATGCCGTCGCCGAGGTAGAGGGTGCCGTCCCAGTGGGCGAGGCCGAGGACGCCGTCGGTGGTTTCGACGATCTCACCGTTCCAGGCGGACTGGTCGGCGCCGGAGATCGCGACCGCCGCGGGCGCACTGCGGGCGAGCAAGTCGTCGAGTGAGGTGGCCGCGTGGGAGGCGACCAGGGTCGCGGTCACGGCTGGTGGGCCGTGGCGAGGCGGATCAGGGAGTCCGCGGATCTCTGGAGATTCGCTCGCTCGTGGGGGTTGTCGGTGGCGGCTGCGAGCCGCCGCAGCTCTGTGACCAGCCAGTCGGCCCGGGCACGCCGCTCCGCCGGCGTCGAGCGAGGCGAGGACGGCGTCGAGTGATGTGACGCTCCGGTCGAGCGGGCCGGGGCCGGGGTCGTGTGGTGCGGTGTCGAGGTCGTGCCGACGGGTACTGCGGTCGAGTGGGGCGGGGCTGGGGTCGGGACGGCCGACGCTGGGGTCGCGGTGGTTGGGGTGGGGTGTGAGTGGTCCATGTGTTCTCCCGAGGTGTGGTGTCGGCGGGGAACATATGGAGATTTGGGCCGGTCTCAGCGGTGAAGTTGTTGGTTGTGGATAACTCTTAGAAGAGCGTGGGAGGTTCGAGCTCGATCGGCTCGGGGAGTGGGGGGAGGGCGGGGAGGTGGGTTCGGATGGTGGTGTGGAAGTGGCGGGCCAGGTTGAGGGACTCCGCGTTGTCGGGGGTGTGGAGGAAGATCGTGGGGGAGCGGCCTTCGGTGAGCCAGGTGATGACCAGCTCGACCAGGTACTGCCAGCCGGCGATGGTTTCCTCGACCGAGTCCCGGCCGATGTAGCGGACCATCGGGAAGCCGGTGAGGGCTTGGGTGCGGCGGGCTACGCGGGGCTTCTTCATCCAGGCGTCGCGTTCGGCGTAACTGGTGGGGCGTTTGCTGAACAGGGTGCCGGTGTCGAAGGGGATCCATTCGGCGCCAGCACGCGCCAACACCTGTTCAAGGTTGCCGGCCGCACGGTCGTCGTCGAAGAAGGCACGGTGGCGGACCTCGACGGCGTAGCGGTGGTCGCGGGGTGCCTGGTGCAGGAAGGCTGCGAGGGCGCCGAGGTCGGTGGGAGAGAAGGCGGCCGGGAGCTGGATCCAAACCGCGTGGTTGCGGGGGCCGAGTGGCTCGATCGCGTCCAGGAATGAACGGAGCTCGGCGGCGACGTTCGTGAGGCGGCGTTCGTGGGTGATGAGTTGGGGCAGCTTCACCACGAAACGGAAGTCGGGCGGGGTCTGGGCAGCCCACGAGGCGACCGACGAGGGCGATGGAGTCGCGTAGAAGGTGGTGTTGCTCTCGACCGCGTTGCACCAGGACGCGTAGGCCTGCAGCTTCGAGCGAGGCGGCTGCGGCCAGGCAGGATGCGTCCACTGCGCACAACCCACATGCAGCCGCATGCAGGCCAACCTATAGAACAGCCCCGCAGCCGGACCAAGCCGACTGCGGGGCCAACTACAGCTGGATCAGCGCTCGACCTCGCCGCGGATGAACTTCTCCACCAGGTCGCGGCAGACGTCGTCGGCGTACTGCTCCGGCGGCGACTTCATGAAGTACGACGACGCCGACAGGATCGGCCCGCCGATGCCGCGGTCCTTCGCGATCTTCGCGGCCCGGATGGCGTCGATGATGATGCCGGCCGAGTTCGGCGAGTCCCAGACCTCGAGCTTGTACTCCAGCGACAGCGGGACGTCGCCGAAGTTGCGGCCCTCGAGCCGGATGAACGCCCACTTGCGGTCGTCCAGCCAGGCCACGTAGTCGGACGGGCCGATGTGCACGTTGCGGTCGTCGATCTCGTCGCGAAGCTGCGAGGTGACGGACTGGGTCTTGCTGATCTTCTTGGACTCCAGCCGCTCCCGCTCGAGCATGTTCTTGAAGTCCATGTTGCCGCCGACGTTCAGCTGGTAGGTCCGGTCGACGGTGACGCCGCGGTCCTCGAACAGCTTGGTCAGCACCCGGTGCGTGATGGTCGCGCCGATCTGCGACTTGATGTCGTCGCCGACGATCGGCACGCCGGCCGCGGTGAACTTGTCCGCCCACTCCTTGGTGCCGGCGATGAACACCGGCAGCGCGTTCACGAACGCGACACCCGCGTCGATCGCGCACTGGGCGTAGAACTTCGCCGCCTGCTCGGAGCCGACCGGGAGGTAGCAGACCAGTACGTCGACCTGGGCCTCACGCAACGCCGCGACGACGTCGACGGGCGACGCGTCGGACTCGGTGATGGTCTCGCGGTAGTACTTGCCGAGGCCGTCGAGGGTGTGACCGCGCTGGACGGTGACGCCGGTCGGCGGCACGTCGCAGATCTTGATCGTGTTGTTCTCGCTGGCGCCGATCGCGTCGGCGAGGTCCAGGCCGACCTTCTTGCCGTCGACGTCGAAAGCCGCGACGAACTGCACGTCCTTGACGTGGTAGTCGCCGAACACGACGTGCATCAGACCGGGGACGCGCTCCGCGGGCTTCGCGTCCCGGTAGTAGTGCACGCCCTGGACGAGCGAGCTGGCGCAGTTGCCGACGCCGACGATCGCTACGCGGATCGAGGTCATCTGGGATCTCCTTGGGTAGGCGGGTGGTGCTGGTCAGGGGGCCGCTGTTGCCGCCGCTCGCCGTCGATCAGTTCGTTCAGCCAGCGGACCTCGCGCTCGGCCGACTCCAGGCCGTGCCGTTGCAGCTCGAGGGTGTAGGCGTCCATCCGCTCCGCGGTCCGGCTCATCGCTGCCCGGAAGTTGGCCAGCCGCTCCTCCATCCGGGCCCGGCGGCCCTCGAGGATGCGCAACCGGGTGGCCGGATCGGTCCGGCCGAAGAACGAGAACCGGACGCCGAACGTGTCGTCCTCCCACGCCGACGGACCGGCGTCGTGCATCGCGTGCGCGAAGTAGTCCTTGCCGTCGGCGGTGATCGTGTAGACGATCTTGGGCCTGCGACCGGACTCCGGCGTGCCGGAGTCGGCCGTGATCAGGCCGTTGCGGAGCATCGCCTTCAAACACGGGTAGAGCGAGCCGAACGACAGCACGCGTCCCCAGCCGAACTGGGCGTTGACGCGCTTGCGGAGCTCGTAGCCGTGCATCGGCGCTTCATGCAGCAGACCGAGTACGGCGAGTTCCAGGACCCCACTGCGGTTTCCCATGACCCCACCTCCCTCGGTCTAGTTTGTCATGACCTGATGTATCGACTCGATACATCGTGCCGCCACTGTAAGCAGAACCGAGAGCTGTGGACAAGACCTGACAAAGTCGCCGTATGTCACCTTCCTCACGGCTACACGCCGAGAAACCTGTTACGTCAGTCGACGATCTGCGTTAATCAGTCGACACACAGCGTTGTGGTCCAGGAGCGGAGGGTCATGGCCGACAGCCATGCGAAGCACGCGAAGCACGAGCTCGAGAGCGAGGGCCCGCTGGCCCGGACCGCGCTGCGGTTCACCGCCTTCACCGAGAAGTGGCTGCCCGACGCGTTCGGGTTCGTCCTGGTCGGCACCTTCGTGGTGCTGGCCTTCGGGCTGGTCACCGGGGAGCCGCTGCTGAAACGCCCGGACGATCCGGCGGCGACCAAGGGCTACGGCATGGTCGACGCCTGGGGCCTCGGCTTCTGGTCGCTGATCACGTTCACCCTCCAGATGGCGATGATCATCATCGGTGGGTACGCCGTCGCGACGAGCGGACCGGTCGCCCGGTTGATCACCCGGTTGGCGCGCCTCCCCAGGACACCCCGGTCCGCGGTCGCCTTCGTCGCCGCGGTCGCGATGCTGGCGTCGTACCTGAACTGGGCGTTCAGCCTGATCTTCGCCGCGATCCTCGCGCGCGAGGTGGCCCGCAACGTGCCGAAGGCCGACTACCGCGCGCTGGGGGCGATGGCGTTCCTGGGTCTGGGCACGGTGTGGGCGCAGGGGCTGTCGGGCTCGGCCGCGTTGCAGGTGGCGAGCGCGAGCAGCAGTCCGGCGCCGGTGCAGGAGGTCATCAAGGAGGGCGGCCGCGCGAGCGGGCTGATCCCGCTCAGCGACACCATCTTCACCTGGCAGGCACTGCTTGCGACCCTCCTCGTGTACGCGGTCGGCGTCGCGATGGCGTGGTTCATCGCACCCGGCGAGGACAACGCGCGGACCGCGGAGCACCTCGGCATCGAACTGAAACCGCTCATCGGCCGCGGGTCGGCGTACAACGGCCAACGGGAGAACGGCGAGACGCGCAGGCCCGGGGACTGGCTCGAGCACTCGCCGCTGTTCAGCCTGCTGATCGTGCTGCTCGGGGTGGTGTACCTGATCCGCTACTTCAGCGGGAAGAGCTTCTTCAACGCGCTCGACCTGAACACGGTCAACCTGATCCTGTTCCTGCTCGCGCTGCTGCTGCACTGGCGGCCGTGGCGGATGGCCCGGGCGGTCCGCGACGGCGCTCCGGCGGCGGCCGGCGTACTCCTGCAGTTCCCTTTGTACGGCGGCATCTTCGGCATGATCGCGTACACCGGCATCTCCGCTCGGCTGGCCGGTTGGTTGGTGCAGGCAAGCAACCAGTTCCTGTTCCCGCCGCTGGTCGCGATCTACTCCTGCATCCTCGGCATCTTCGTGCCCAGTGGCGGCAGCAAGTGGGTGATCGAGGCGCCGTACGTGCTGCAGGCCGCGAACGAGCTCAAGGTCGACGCCGGCTGGATGGTGGTCGTCTACGACCTCGGCGAGGCGAGCGCGAACCTGCTGCAACCGTTCTGGATGCTGCCGACGCTGGCCATCCTCGGCATGAAGGCCCGCGACATCATGGGCTACACCTTCACCATGTTCCTGGCGTGCTTCCCCGCCGCCCTGATCGCCGTGACTTTGCTCGCACCGCACGTCACGGGGTAATCGCTTGCCAACGGCTCCGGCAGAACTTGGTAAGGCTCTGCCCGCCCGACTCGCGGCTGACCGGGTGGGTTGTTAGCATCCGGAGCGGATTCGGGGCCGTTACCACACCCACCGTAGTCTGTGGGGCAATGACTTCCGCGAGATCGTCGAGGATTGCACTGTGAGTGAAGCTCGTAGAAAGGCCGTACCCGTCCGGCGCAAGAAACACTGGGCGCTCCGGGTCGGCGGCTGGCTCCTCGCTCTGTTCTTCGTCGGAGTGATCGGATCGGTCGCCGCTTTCTTCATCGTCTACCAGTCGACGACGATCCCCGACGTCAACAAGGAGTTCCAGACCAACACCACCACGGTGTACTTCGCCGACGGCAAGAACGAGATCGGCCAGTTCTACGAGCAGAACCGCCGGTCGGTGCCGCTGGCCCAGATCCCGAAGCACGTCCAGGACTCGGTGATCGCCGCCGAGGACCGGACCTTCTGGACCAACCCGGGCATCTCGCCGACGGGCATGGTCCGGGCGGCGGTCAACATCGCCCGGGGTGAGCAGCTCCAGGGTGGCTCGACGCTGACGCAGCAGTACGTGAAGATCATGTACCTGACCCAGGAGCGCACGGCGTCGCGGAAGTTCAAGGAACTGTTCATCGCGACCAAGCTGAGCCGCTCCGAGGACAAGAAGAGCATCCTCGAGGGCTACATGAACACCATCTACTACGGTGAGGGCGCGTACGGCGTCGCCGCTGCCGGCCAGGCGTACTTCAGCGTGAAGGAACCGAAGGACCTGACCGTCCCACAGGCGGCGCTGCTCGCCACCGTCCTCAACAACCCGACCGTCTTCGACCCGGACGACACGTCCCCGGCGACGCAGAAGCGCATCCTCGGCCGGTACCAGTACGTGCTGGACGGGATGCGCCAGATGGGCACGATCACCGACGCGCAGTACGCCCAGTACAGCAAGGCCATTCCGAAGCTCAAGAAGCCGGAGAAGAGCAGCCGGTTCAAGGGGCCGAAGGGCTTCCTGCTGGACATGGTCCGCAAGGAGCTGGTGAAGCAGGGGTTCGACGACGACGAGATCGTCGGCGGCGGTTTGAAGATCTACACCACGATCGACCGGAAGGCGCAGGAGGCAGCGGCCCGCGCCGTCTTCAGCAAGAAGCAGCCCGGCAAGTCGACCGACCTGCACATCGGTCTCGCTTCGGTGCGGCCGCAGACCGGTGAGCTCGTGGCCGTGATCGGCGGTCCGGACTACCTGAAGAGTCAGATCAACTGGGCGACGGCCAAGGCCAGACCCGGTTCGTCGTTCAAGCCGTTCGCGGTGGCCGCGGCACTGAAGGACGGCAAGACTCTCGAGGACACCTTCGAGGGCGACGGGCCGATCGAGATCCGCGGCGGCAAGTACGACAACGAGTTCGGCGAGGACTACGGCCGGGTGAGCCTGCTGTCCGCGACCGAGCAGTCGATCAACACCGCGTTCTACGACCTGGTGGACCGGCAGATGGAGAACGGTCCGGAGAAGGTCAGCGAGGTCGCCGAAGCCGCGGGCATCCCGACGATCCCCAAGGCCGACCGCGACGCGCCCGCGCTGGTGCTCGGCCCGAACGCCTACGCGTCACCGGTGGACATGGCCGGCGCCTACTCCGTCTTCGCGAACGAGGGCAAGCGGACCCCGGTGCACATGATCAAAGAGGTGCGCGACTCGAAGAACGTGGTCGAGTTCTCCGCGAAGTCGAAGTACAAGGAAGTCCCCGCGCTCGACCCGGACATCGCGAACACGACGAGCTACGCGCTGCAGCAGGTCGTCGAGGACCGCAAGGGCACCGGCCGGAAGGCGCAGGAGATCGACCGCCCGGCGGCCGGCAAGACCGGGACCGCCGGTGGTATGTCCATCGACCACCGCCGCGCGAACGAGAAGTGCAAGTGCGAGAAGTTCGAGGAAGGCGACGACACCCTGACCTCGTGGTGGGTCGGGTACACGCCACAGCTGTCCACCGCCGTGCTCTACCGGGCCGGCAAGGAGGGTGAGTCCGACCTCGACGCGTACACCGACGAGAACGCGTTCTTCGGTGGTGACTTCCCGGCGCAGACCTGGGTGGACTACATGACCGACGCGATGGAGGGTCAGCCGGTCGAGGAGTTCCCGGAGCCGTCCGACGACAACATGGGTACGCCGACCCCGACGTACACCCCGTCCAAGACGCCGACGAACACGCCGACCAACACTCCGCCGAGCACGCCGCCGACGTCGTCGAACACGCCCTCGAACACGCCGACGAGAACTCCGACCCGGACGCCGACGAAGACCAAGCCGACCAAGACGCCGGCCTGGCCGCCGATACCCACCGGTGGACCGTCGACCGATCCGACCGCGACACCGGAGCAACCCGGCGAAGGACAATAGCTCTGACCGGCGGCACCCACCCGGGTGCCGCCGGTTGCTTTCTCCATGGGGCACCATGGGGTCGTGAGTCGGGCTCGGGTGGGTTTCTGGGGGTGGGTCGTCGGTGTTTGAGCGGGCGGCCGATGAGCAACGACCCGAGAAGCCGGGCGGGCCCGAGAAGACGGGCCGGGCGCGGCGGGCTCGGGTCGAGGGCGTGCGCTGGCAACGGTGGATGCCGACCGCGATGACGCGGGAAGTGCTCGGGTGGTGGCTGGTCACCCGGGCCGCGCTGTTCCTGCTGGCCATCTCGGCGCCGCTGCTGTTCAACCGGGGCAAGGACTACCCGAACGTCTGGCGGGCCTGGCTGCAGTGGGACGTCTGGCACCTGAACGCGGTCGCCGAGTTCGGCTACGCGAACGGCGAGCCGTCCGGGGCGCCGCTGGCCGCGTTCTTCCCCGGCTTCCCGGCGCTGGTCCGGCTGGTGAGCTACACCGGGATCGGATACGTTGCCGCGGGCATCGTCGTGTCCGCGGTCGCCAGTGCCTTCGCCGCCGTCTCCCTCGCGCGACTGGCGCAGTACGAGTTTCCCCAGCTGAAGGACCTCGGCCCGACCACGGCGCTGGTCTGGTTCGCCGCGCCGGTCGGCGTGTTCCTTGCCGCCGGCTACACCGAGGCGCTGTTCTGCGCGTTCGCGTTCCCGGCCTGGCTGGCCGCGCGGCAGGGCCGGTGGGCCCGGGCCGCGATCCTGGTCGCGATGGCGTCGACGGTCCGTGTGTCCGGGATCTTCCTGGCGTTCGCGCTGCTGGTCGAGTTCGTCACCTCGAAGAAGCGGGACTGGCTGTCACTGCCGTGGCTGGCGTTGCCGGCCGTCCCGGTGCTCGGCTTCATGGCGTACCTGAAGCAGATCCACGGCTCGTGGTTCGCCTGGCAGGAGGCGCAGGAGAAGGGCTGGGCGCGCGAGTTCACCTGGCCGTGGACCTCCATCTGGCACACCATCGAGGCCGCCAGCAGGGGCCACTTCGCCGCCGAGCGCAGCGACTGGACCTGGATGTTCCGGGCTGAGATGGTCACTCTGGTGATCGGCCTGGTGTTGCTCGCGTGGCTGGTCTGGCGCCGCTCCTGGGGTGAGGCCGCCTGGGTCGCCGCCACGGTCGGCGCGTTCTGCACGTCGTTCTGGATCTACTCACTCACCCGGGCGACCCTCCTGTGGTGGCCGCTCTGGATCGGCCTGGCCGTCCTCGTCCGGCGAAAACGCTGGCTCGGCCGCCTCTACCTGGCCCTGGCCATACCCCTGGCCGCGATCTGGGCCGCCGGCTTCTTCACCGGCCGCTGGACCGGCTGAGTAGTTTCACTCAGGTACGGCGGGTGGGCCCTCGCCTAGCGTGATGGCATGGACACCCGGTTGCTCGGCAGGAGCTTGCTGCAGGCGGTGTTGACCGGCCTGCTGGCCGCATTCGCGTACGAGTTGATGGTGCGCACCGGCGCTCCGTTGTGCGCGCCGTCGGCGAATCACTGCGTGGTCGACCTGCTGGGCGACCTGTTCACCGTGCAGATCGGCGGTCTGGCGATGGCGCTCGCGCTGCCGGTGTTCGCCCGGCGAGCGGGTCTCGGCTGGCCCGCCACGGTCGCGGCCGGCGCGGCAGTGGTTGCGCTCAACCTCGCCTGGTTCACCGTCGTCACCTGACTTGATGTCCGGCATGTGGACATTTTGGGCCCAAGGCAACCCTACGGACGGCTCGCACGTCGTTAGGGATGAAGGGGTGGCAGTCCGGGCGGGGACCGCCACCCCTCCTCACTCGTCCGGCGGAACCTTTCAGGGGCAGGCTCCGCCGGAAGATCGTCCAGCAGGGGCGGCGGCACCAGCCGCCGCCCCGCTGGGTTTTACCCGTAGTTCCGGTCAATCGACTCAGACGGGGTCGGGCTGGGCTTGGTCGCGGCGGCCCGCTTGTCGCTCGGGTGCGTCCCGGGCTCGACACCCCTCAGCGTCCCGAGCAGCTCGAACTCGGACAACGTGACGCCGTCCGCGCCCGCGGCCGTCAGCACCAGCCGGTACTGCGTGTAGGCCTTCGGCGAGGCGATCGAGAAGGACCGCGTGTACGACGCCCACGCCCACTTCTCCCCGGTACGGCGATCCACCGGCGACCACGTCGTACCGTCGTTCGAACCCTCCAGGACCCAGCCTGACGGCGCAGCACCCGTGGCGCCGCTGGTCAGCGTGTACATCCCGACCGGGCGACCCTGCGGCAGCGCCACCGTGATCGTCGGGTTCGCGCCGGTCAGCGTGACCTGGGTCTTGGCGTCGTCGTCGGTCAGCGCGGTCACGTCCAGACCGCCGGCGCCGACCACGGCGCCCTCGTCCGACGTGGAGTCCTGCCACGTCTTCGGGTCCTCGCCCGGGGTGGTGATCGACGGCGGCGCGTCGTTGCGGCCGGTGCCCCACTTCGACGGCTGGTCGGTCATCTCGAACTCGATCTTGCCGCCGTTCGCGATCAGCTCGTGCGGCAGCGCGGTCGAGGTCCACTTCTTGCCGTTCACCCGGACGCTCTTCACGTAGATGTTGCGCGCGTCGTTGCCCGGTGCGCTGACCACCAGCTTCTTGCCGTTCGCCAGCCGCACCGTCGCCTTGGTGAACAGCGGCGACCCGATCGCGTACGACGGAGCGCCCACCTGCAGCGGGTAGAACCCGAGCATGCTGAACAGGTACCACGCGGACATCTCCCCGTTGTCCTCGTCACCCGGGTACCCCTGCCCGATCTCGGACCCCAGGTACAGCCGGGACAGCACCTCGCGCACCTTCTCCTGCGTCTTCCACGGCTGACCCGCGAAGTCGTACATGTACGCGATGTGGTGCGACGGCTGGTTGCTGTGCCCGTACTGACCCATCCGTACGTCGCGGGCCTCGAGCATCTCGTGGATGGTGCCGCCGTACCCGCCGGTGTGCAGCGCGTCCTCCGGCGTGCTGAAGAACTCGTCGAGCTTCTTCGCCAGCCCGTCGCGGCCGCCGTAGATCGCGGCCAGGCCGGCGCCGTCCTGCGGGGTCGAGAACGCCATGTTCCAGGCGTTCGTCTCGGTGTAGTCGTGACCCCAGTCGCGCGGGTCGAAGGTGCTCGGCGAGCTGCCCCAGACACCGTCCGGCCCCTTGCCCTGGAAGAAGCCGAGCGCCGGGTCGAACAGGGTCACGTAGTTGCGGGCCCGGTTCAGGTAGTACTTGTAGTTGTCCAGGTACTCCTGCTTGCGCGGGTCGTTCTTCTTCGCGGTGTCGTAGAGCCGCTTCGACATGTTCGCGATGCCGAAGTCGTTGATGTAGCCGTCCATCGACCAGCTGAAGCCCTCACCGGTGGTGTTGGCCGTGTAGCCGTTGAAGGTGGACAGGTCCAGGCCCTTGCGGCCGACGTTCTGCGACGGCGGCACGGCGGCGGCGTTCTTGAGCGCGGCGTCGTACGCGGCCTGGACGTCGATCCCCTTGATGCCCTTCAGGTAGGCGTCGGCGAAGGCGACGTCGGAGCTGGTGCCGACCATCAGGTTCGCGTAGCCCGGGGACGACCACCGGGAGATCCAGCCGCCGTCCTTGTACTGCTGGACGAACCCGTTGACCAGGTCGGCCGCGGAGTCCTGGGCGAACAGCGAGTACGCCGGCCACACCGTCCGGTAGGTGTCCCAGAAGCCGTTGTTGACGTACGTCTGGCCAGCCACGATCTTCGAGCCGGTCGTGGTCGGGGTGTCGGTGCCCACCTTCGGCGAGGTCGGCGATGCGTACTTGATCACCGGGTCCTTGCGGGTGCCGGTGTTCTCCGAGCCGTTGTTCGGGTAGAGGAACAGCCGGTAGAGGTTCGAGTAGAGGGTGGTCAGCTGGTCGGCGGTCGCGCCCTCGACCTCGACAACGCGCAGCTTCGCGTCCCACTGGGCATGGGCGTCGTCCTTGACCTGGCCGAACTTCGACCCGGCCGGCAGCTCGAGCTCCAGGTTCCGGCGCGCCTGCTCGGTGCCGATCAATGAGGTCGCGATCCGGAGCTGGACCTGGGTGACCTTCGGGTCGAAGCCGAAGTAGCCGCCGACGTTCGCGCCGCCGCCGTTCGACAGTTTGCCGGAGGCAACCACCTTCTGGTCGACGACGCCGTACACGAACAGCCGTCCGGCGCCGGTGGACAGGCCGCTCTTGACGTCGCTGAAGCCGGTGACGACCCCGGTCTCCGGGTCCAGCGTCAGGCCGCCGTTGTTGTTGACGTTGTCGAACACCAGCGACGCCTTGCCGGCCGGGAACGAGAACCGCAGCAGCGCCGCGTGGTCGGTCGGCGCGATCTCGGCGGCGTTGCCGTTGTCGAAGGTGACGCCGTAGTAATACGGCCGCGCGATCTCGTTGTCGTGGCTGAACGACCAGGCCCGCGCCTTCCGGTCCGCGGTCGGGCTCGCGGCCGTCGACGGCATCACCTGGAACGTCTGCCGGTCACCCATCCACGGGCTCGGCTCGTGGCTGATCGACAGCGCCTGGATGGTCGCCTTGTTGGCCTCGTTGTTGCCCTTGGCGTAGTCGTACAGCCAGGACGTCGAGCCCGCGTTCGTCACCGGCGTCCAGAAGTTGAAGCCGTGCGGTACGGCGGTCGCCGGGAAGTTGTTGCCGCGCGAGAACCCACCGGTCGAGTTGGTCCCGCGGGTGGTGATCGCCAGGTCCGACGGGTGCTTGGCCGCGGTCTTCTGGGCGGCCCGGTCCGGGTTGATCGCGGCGGCGATCCGGATGTCGTCGATCCAGCCGCGGAACTCGGCCGGGCCGGACGGCTTGTCGTAGCCGACCAGGATCCGGGTCACCGTCTTGCCGGCGGCGACCTTGCCGAGGTCCGCCTCGACGTTGTTCCACTGGTTCGTGGACAGGCCCTTCGCGTCACCCTGACCGCGCGGGCTGAGCTCGAAACCGTGGTGGTCGCGAGCCTTCAGGTCGCTCAGGTAGGTGCCGTCCGAGAACGCCAGGTCGAGCGCGGCGAACGTGCTCGGGTAGCTCAGGTCGCCCTCGGTGTGCTCGGGGAAGATCCGGTACGACAGCCGGGTGTCCTTGCCGACCTTCAGGTCGACGTCGGCGATCCGGTTCCAGCTGTAGCCACGCCCCTCGGCGGTCTGGTGGCCGGCGTACCGGAACGACTTGACGCCGGTGTAGCCGACCCGGGCGCGGGCGTTGTAGGCGCTGGTCGGGCCGGAGTCCAGCCGGGACTCGACGACCGGGCCGGGCGGCGGCAGCGGGGCGCCGTTCGAGAGGTACCAGTCGGCGAGCTGGACGATGTTCTCGCCGTGGTTCAGCGTGATGTCCAGCTTGAAGTAGGCGTACGGCGTCTCGTTCGAGAAGCTGTACTCCTTGGTCTGGAACCGGTTCTCGAAGCTCTCGCCGGTCCGGGTGTCCAGCGTGGTCCAGGTGGTCGCGTCGTTGGAGCCGGAGACGGTCCAGTTCTGCGGGTCGCGGCCGTCGGCGTCGTTGGCCGAGGTCAGCGCGTACTTGCGGATCACCACCGGGGCCGAGGTCTGGTAGACCAGCCAGCCGGTCGGCTCGAACACCAGCCACTTGGTGAACTTGTCCCCGTCGGCGGCGTTGGTGGCGATCTCACCGCCTCCGGTGTTCTCGCCGTTCGCGGTCACCTTGGTGACCTTGTCCATCTCGCTGCCGCCGATCCCGGTCGGCGTCGGGCCGCGGACACCGTCGGTGCGCGGCTTCCCGTCCGGCCCGGTCTCGACCGTGTCGGTGTAGCCGGGCTGTGGCTGACCCGGCTCGAACGAGGTGAAGAAGGAGGACCCGGTGGCCACCGGCTGGTCCTCCGACGTGGTCGAGACGGCATTCGCTGGCGTCATGGCAGTCGACATTGTCACAACGAGTCCCAGAGACGCGACGAGCCCCAGTGGGCGGCGGAGATTCATCCACGCTCCTTGCACGGCCGGACCGGCGCAACGGGTCTCACCCCGTCCCCCGGTGTGGGTTGCGCGGCCCCGATGACAAGGTTGTCAGCCCGCGCCCGGGGTGATCCTGCCCAGCTTCGTCACCCCTGGTCAATAGTTCGTAGCGCACTGTCGATGGCTAGTCGGGGATTGGCACTCCAGCGGTAGGTTGAAGCCATGGACGAACGTGTGCTGGTGACCGGGGCGGCCGGATTCATCGGGCGGGCCGTGGTGGCCGGCCTGCGACAGCGCGGAGTCCCGGTGACAGCGGTGGATCGTGAGCCGCCGGACCCGTCGTGGGACGAGGGCGTCCACGTGGTGACCGGCGACCTGGCCGACCAGGAGGTCTGCATCGCCGCCTTCGAGACCCGGCCGAGCGCCGTGGTCCACCTGGCCGCGCTGACCTCGGTGCTGCGCTCGGTCGACGCCCCCATGCAGACCTTCGCCCAGAACGTCACGATCACCCAGGTTCTCCTGGAGCTGTCCCGCGGCAGCGGGGTGGACCGCTTCATCCTCGCGTCGACCAACGCCGTCGTCGGCGACGTCGGTACGGCGACCATCACCGCAAACCTCCCGCTCCGGCCGCTCACGCCGTACGGCGCGACCAAGGCGGCCTGCGAGATGCTGCTCTCGGCGTACTCGGGCAGCTACGGCCTCGCGACTGCCGCGCTGCGGTTCACCAACGTGTACGGGCCGGGCATGTCGCACAAGGACAGCTTCGTGCCGCGGATGATGAAGGCCGCCCTCAGGGGCGAAGGCGTCCGGATCTACGGCGACGGCAAGCAGCGCCGCGACCTGGTCTACATCGACGACGTGGTCGCCGGCATCATGCTCGCCCTGGACAAGGCGTACGACGGCCGCGCGATCCTCGGATCCGGTCGGTCCGTGTCGGTGCTGGAGATGGTCGAGGCGGTTCGCGTGGTCACCGGCCGCCCGGTCCCGGCCGAGCACATCGAGGCACCGGCCGGTGAGATGCCGGCGGTGGTCGTCGACATCACGAACGACCTCGGCTACGAGCCGGCGGTGTCGCTGGAAGACGGGCTCGCCCGCACGTGGCAGTACTTCCAGTCAAAGTGAGGCGCGTCCTCAGGACGCACTGGCTGCTCGCTGTCTTCCTGCTGGCGGGCACCGTGCTGCGTGTCCTCGCCACCATCGCCTACCGCCCGGCGATCATCTACACGGACTCGGTTCAGTACCTCAACAACATGGCGGCGCTGAGCCCCAACCAGCTCAACCCGATCGGCTACGAGTTCCCACTGCGGCCCTTGGTGAGCCTGGGCGGTCTCACCCTCGTCGTCATCGTGCAGCACGCGGTCGGGCTGCTGCTGGGCGTCGCCATCTACGCGCTGGCCCGCCGGCTCAACGTCTACCGCTGGCTGGCCGCACTGGCGGCCGCACCCATCCTGCTCGACGCCTACCAGGTGCAGATCGAGCAGAACATCATGGCCGAGACCACCTTCGACGTACTGCTCGTCGCAGTCCTGTGGCTGCTCCTGGGTTGGGGGATCCCTGGCTGGAAGCGTGCGCTGGCGGCCGGTCTGCTCCTCGGCGCCGCCTTCGCGGTCCGCACCATCGGCCTGACCCTGCTCGTCGCAGTTGTCCTCTACCTGGTCGTCGTCGGCAGTGCCTGGCGTCGCCGCCGGCTCGAGCTGGTACGGCGTACGGCGGCAGCGATAGCCGGATTCGCGGTGGTGTTCGGCGCCTATGCGGTCTACTTCCACGCCGAGACCGGGCGCTGGGGATTCACCGGCGCCGAGAACCAGGTGCTGTACGGCCGGACCGCTGTGGTCGCCGACTGCTCGAAGTTGCCGCTGAACGAGGGCACCAGGCTGTTCTGCCCCAAGGAGCCGCTCGGCGAGCGTCTCGGCGTCGACAAGTACGCGCACAACCACTACGGCGACCCCAACTGGCCTGGCCCGCTCCCGCCCGGCACCACCAAGCAGGAGCTGGCCACGGAGTTCGCCCGGCTGGTCATCCGGCACCAGCCGCTGGACGTCACCTGGGCCGCGCTGAAGGACTTCGCCAAGGGTTTCGCGCCGACCCGGACCACGTCGCCCGACGACGTGCCGCTGGAGCGCTGGCAGTTCCAGACCACCTACCCGAACCTGCAGGACCCGAACACCGCCAAGGCTGCGGAGAAGTGGGGCGGGTCGGAGCCGCACGTGGCGCATGTGCCGGCCGTGATCCTGCGCGCCTACCAGCTGAACGGCGGCTACACCTCCGGAACCCTGCTGGGGATCTGCGTGCTGATCGCCCTGGCCGCAGTGGCCGGTCTGGGCCGTGCCAAGACGTCCGGTCTCCGGTCTGCCGCGCTGCTGCCTGCGGCCGCCGGTGTGATCCTGCTGCTGGGTTCGGCGGCCTTCGAGTTCTCCTGGCGCTACCAGCTGCCCGGTCTGGTGCTCTTCCCGCTGGCAGGAGCGATCGGTTTGCGTGCACTGCTCGGCAAGGACCAGGCGCGCCCCGCGATGGCGGACTACCCGGACGACGTGGATTCCCTCGCGGTGAAGGACTTCGGGAAACCGTCCTTCGCGCCGATCGTCGTGGTCATTGCCGCGTACAACGAGGCGGGCGGGATCGGACCGGTGCTGACGAACATGCCGCGCACCTGCGCCGGTCTTCCGGTCGACGTACTCGTCGTGGTCGACGGCGCGACCGACGACACCGCCCACGTCGCCGGCCGGCAGGGCGCCTACGTGTGCGTTGCCCCCAGCAACCGTGGGCAGGGCGCCGCGCTCCGGCTCGGCTACCACCTGGCCGCTGCGGGCGGAGCGCAGTACGTCGTGACGACCGACGCCGACGGGCAGTACGACAACGACGAGCTCGACGTGCTGCTGCAGCCGATCCTGGATGACCGGGCCGACTTCGTCACTGGGTCGCGCCGGCTCGGGGCCGAGGACGCGGACAGCCGGCTGCGCTGGGTCGGGGTGCGGGTTTTCGCCGTACTGGCGTCGATTCTGACCCGGCGGAAGCTGACCGACACCTCGTTCGGCTTCCGGGCGATGCGGGCCGAGCTGGCGACCGCGGTGACGTTGCGCGAGCCGCAGTACCAGTCGTCGGAGTTGTTGCTCGGGGCACTCGCTCTCGGCGCGCGCGTGGTCGAGCTGCCGATGACGATGCGGCGCCGCGGCGACGGGACCAGCAAGAAGGGCCCGGGCCTGGTGTACGGCGCGAACTACGCGCGGGTGATGACGACTACGTGGCTACGGGAGTACGTGGTTCGGCGGGGTCGGCGGACGCCGGCGCAGGCTTCTTGGCGAACACGTAGCGATCGAACAGCACGAACTTCAGGATGAACAGCACACCGTAGGTGGCCAGGTAGGAGCCGCTGACCAGGACGGTCTGCCAGGCGTGCGAGGCGATCCGGTCCTGGACCAGGTTGTCGGTGACCGTGGTGACGATCGCCGCGAGGACGGCGGACACCACCGAGATGATTGCGTACGGCAACAGCTCGCGACCGCTCGGGTTCCGGTGCCCCCAGGTCCAGTGCCGGTTGATCAGGTAGCTCGGCACCGTGCCCGTCACCCAGGCGACCAGCGTCGCGATCAGCGGCGCCGTGCCGAACCAGTAACAGAGCGCGAACGCCGCCTGGCTGATCACGGTGGCGACTACCGAGGCCGCCGAGTACTTCGCCCACAGCAACAAACGGGTCCGGCCGATCCCGAATCCGCTGATTACCTTGGTCAACGTACGCATTGGCCCTATTGTGCACCCCCGCACCCAATACCGTCCTCCGCTTGCGAATTCATAGCCAATTGCCAGCTTCCTAGTGGGCCCGATCACGTTAGGGGAGCGGGTACTCGGGATAGGAAGGACAGTGAAAAGCCAACATCCCTCAAGGAAGGCGGCCGAGCCGTGCGAGTACTCGTCCTGGGCGGTGACGGTTACCTAGGGTGGCCGACAGCGCTGCATCTGTCAGACCGCGGCCACGACACGGCCGTCCTCGACAACTTCGCCCGCCGGGGCTACGACCAGGAGCTGGGGGTGCAGAGCCTGGTCCCGATCCAGGACCTCGACACCCGGGTGGCGGCCTGGGAAGAGGTGTCCGGCCGGCGGATCGCGGCGTACACCGGTGACCTGCTCGACGCCGACTTCGTCTACCAGGTGGTGCGCGAGTTCGAGCCCGACGCGATCGTGCACTTCGCCGAGCAGCGGGCGGCGCCGTACTCGATGATCGACCGCGCGCACGCCGTCTACACCCAGCACAACAACGTGGTCGGCACGCTGAACCTGATGTACGCCGTGGCCGAGACCAACCCGGACATCCACCTGGTCAAGCTCGGCACGATGGGCGAGTACGGCACGCCGAACATCGACATCGAGGAAGGCTGGCTGGAGGTCGAGCACAACGGGCGCAAGGACCGGATGCTCTACCCGAAGAAACCGGGGTCGTTCTACCACCTGAGCAAGGTGCACGACTCGCACAACCTGGAGTTCGGCTGCCGGATCTGGGGGATGCGCGTCACCGACCTGAACCAGGGCGTCGTCTACGGCCAGCAGACCGAGCAGACCGTGCAGGACCCGCGGCTGGCGACCCGGTTCGACTACGACGCGGTGTTCGGCACCGTGCTCAACCGCTTCGTCATCCAGGCCGTGCTCGGTGAGCCGCTGACCGTCTACGGCAGCGGCGGCCAGACCCGCGGTTTCCTGGACATCCGGGACACCGTCGAGTGCATCCGGCTCGCGGTCGAGAACCCCGCCGACGCCGGCGAGTTCCGGGTCTTCAACCAGATGACCGAGAGCTACTCGGTCGCCCAGCTCGCCGACAAGGTCGCGGAGTGCTTCCCCGGCCCGGTCCAGGTCGAGCACCTGGAGAACCCGCGGGTGGAGCAGGCCGAGCACTACTACAACGTGAAGCACACCGGTCTGGTCGGCCTCGGCCTCCAGCCGCACCTGCTGTCCGACACGCTGATCGACTCGATGTTCGACATCGTCGCGGCCAACAAGGACCGCGTCGACCACGCCGCCCTCCTTCCGACCGTGTGGTGGAAGGGCCACCTCAAGCAGCGTTAGACGAAGAAGCAGAAGATGTGGCCGACCGGGTCGGCGTACACCCGGACGTCGGGCTGCGGCTGGAAGTCCTGCAGCCGGGCGCCCAAGGAGGTCGCGCGCTCGTGCGCGGCCTCCAGGTCGTCCACCTGGAGATCGAGGTGCAGCTGCATCTGCTGCTTCTCGGTCTCGCTCGGCCAGGTCGGCGGCCGGTAGTTCGGCTCCAGCTGGAACGACAGCTTCGTGTCGCTCGGGCCGATCGCGGTAGCCCACGTCTCGTCGTCGTCACCGAGCCGCCAGCCGAGCAACTCGCAGTAGAACCGCGCGAGCTGCCGCGGATCCGGTGCGTCCAGCACCACGCCTTTGAGTGGAATCATTCTTCGCACGCTAACGGCGGCCACCGACAAGTAACACTGGCAGTACAGCGAGGAAGCGGTCACGCCGGCCTCGATCCGCCTGCTCGGCCAGCCAGCCGTCCGCGTCCTGCTGGGTGATCAGCGCCTTCTCGACCGCGGCGGCCGCGGCCGCCTCCAGTTGGCCGGCCAGCAACCCGTGGTCGGTGACCACCTCGGTGTGGACGACGACCTCGACCCCTCGGAACCCGGCGTCCAGCAACAGGTCGCGCAGGCTGCGAGCCGCCCGCGGCGCGACGGACCGTGACTCCAGGCCGAGCAGGACGACGTCGGTCAGATCCTGGTCGGCGCTGTCGATCAGCAGGAAGCCGTAGTCCTGGCCGCCGAGCACGATGTGCCCG
Source organism: Kribbella sp. NPDC002412 (assembly GCF_053592935.1). Taxonomy (NCBI): domain Bacteria; kingdom Bacillati; phylum Actinomycetota; class Actinomycetes; order Propionibacteriales; family Kribbellaceae; genus Kribbella; species Kribbella sp. NPDC002412. Next base: position 22,732 of record NZ_JBSFBL010000038.1, on the reverse strand, counting down.
CCCGGGCGGATCACCCGCCGAGCCTCGGCCACCGTCGGGACCGGGTCCTCCAGCAGGTGGAAGAGCCGGACCGCGCGGTAGCCGTCCACCGACGCGTCTTCCAGCGGCAGGTCGTCGGAATGTGCCACGTGAAACATCGCCTCCGGCACCCGGGTCCGGGCGGCATCGATCGCCGCCGGGTCCGCGTCCACCCCGATCACCTTCAGCCCGGCCGCGGTCAGGTCGGCGACCGCGTGACCGGCGCCGCAGCCGACGTCGACGCAGGTGCCGCCGCCGGCCAGGTCCAGCAACCGGTACGACTCCGCCCGGAGCTCCGCTGCGCCAGGACGCTCCTCGATCCGTTCCAGAAAGCTCATGCTCCCAGGCTGAAACTTCAGGTCCACCTGAAGTCAACCTGTCACACTTCCGGGCCCGGACACGTCAGGCTGGGTGGCGGGAAGGTCCCGCCGCTGAGTCGAACCGGGAGACGAGTGATGAAGTTCGCCAAGACCATCGTGTACGTCGAGGACGCCAAGGCCTCGATCGAGTTCTTCGAGCGGGCGTTCGGGTTCAAGGGGACGTACTGGGACAACGGCGCCGGCATGGTGGACGCCGGTGGCACTCAGGTGCACTTCGCGACGTACGAACTCGGGCAGAGCCATCTGCCCACCATCGGCAAGCCCGGTGCCGTCGCCTTCGAGCTGTCGCTGACCACCGAGGACGTCGACGCCGCCTTCCAGAAGGCCGTCGAGGCCGGCGCCGAGCCGTTGAAAGAGCCGGGGAAGTCGCCGTGGGGGCAGGTCACCTCCTACCTCCGCTGCCCCGACGGCACCATCATCGACCTGGCTTCGCCCGCCTGAGGGCGTCTCGCCGTCAGTGCGGACCGTGCCGTCGGCGAGCGTTTGCCGGCGGCAAAAGTCCTTGCACTCGGTCAGCCGGCCGTCATGACGTGGTGACTATGGGGGCGCCTTCGCTGGCCTGTACCAGCACGAACCCCTGCCCCGTGAAGGCCAGCTGCACGGCCTCCCCGCTGCCCCGTCCGATCAAGGCCCCCGCCTTCATGGTCCGATTGACCCCGACCTGAAGCCCGGTGCTCCAGCAAACCGCCGACTGCGCGTCGGCGGCCGTGGGCATGCGGGCGACGTCCAGCAGCACCGGCGTGCCGTGCGTGGTCACCGCCACCCACCCGGTCCCCGTCACCGTCGTGTTGAACAACCCACCGGCGGCCATCCCGGCTCCCTGGACCCGGTGGATGTCCCAGGTGAGCTGTGGCTGGAACGCCAGCAGGTTCCGCCCGTTGACGGTCAGCCCTTCGTCCTCCAGGAAGAACAGCTGAATATCGTCAGCGTTGTCGGCAAGGTAGAGCAGCCCCTCACCACGAACCCGCATCAGCGACGCGCCCTCACCTGTCGCGACCTTCTTGAACAGCTTGCCGAGGCCGCCGGCGCCCTCGTAGTCGAAGTCCATCCGCCCTTGGAACGCGACCATCGAGCCTTGCTTCGCGAGCACCTGGTCGGGCAACTGGACACGCAACATCTTCTTGTTCTCCAGCCCGAAGCCGCCGGGCAGCGGCTGGCCGTCGAGATTGCCGAGAACCGAGCTTCGCACGACGTCCCCCTTCGACCGGGAATGATGTCGACAGCCTAAGCCTCAGTCCATCGACACCTTGTCGAAGGAGGTCGTGGTGTAGCGGACGTCGACTCCGACCTCGTCGCCGACCGCGGGGGGAGCCACGGTGGACGGCAGGAAGAGCATGCTGGCCTGCATGTGCGGGGGCTCGGCGAACCAGCGCTGCTTGCCTTCGATGGTGAACGGCGACAGCGCCATGCCGGCCGCGTCGAGGCTGCCCTTCGCCATCGCGATCGCGCGCTGGCGAACGGTGGCCGCCGCGGTCGGCGCCTCCAGCCCGACGCCGTGCGCCGTGCCGCCCGACACCACCAGGATGTGACCGTCACCGCTGACCCGGCGCTGCCGGTAGCCGACCCGCTCGCCGCGCCGGACCGAGTGCACGTCGAGCACGGTCGCCCGCACCGACAGCGCGCCGCGGTCGCCGAGCCACAGCCCGGTGCCCATCCGCAGCTTCACGTCCTCGCCGATGTCGGCGAGCTTCTGTGCCGGTACGTGCGACACCCAGAGCGGTCCGCGCCGGACGGCCAGGGCCGCCTTGCCCAGCTCCGCGGCTTCCCTCAGGTTGGCCGACGTGCCGCCGGCGCCCATCGGGAAGTGCAGGGACCAGCCCTCGAACCGGATCCGGTCGAGGGCGTTCAGCAGCATCGTGTGCCGGAGCTCGCGGGCGCCGATCCCGTGCCGCCGCATCGAGGTCTGCACCTCGATCAGCACCCGGCTGCCGGCCGGGATCGAGACCAGGTCGGCCAGCCGGCTGACCGTGTGGATCACGTTCTTGCTCTGCGGGATCTCGTGGAACGGCCGCCACGGCGACAGCACGACGATGTCCTCACGCGGGTCCGGCGGGACCTCGAAGTAGGTGCCGACCGCGACCGTGCGGGCGCCGAGGGCGCGCGCCTCGGCCAGCAGCCGGTGGTTGCCGAAGCCGTACCCGTTGCCCTTGGCGACCGGGACGATGTCGGGGTTCCACGTGGAACGCAGGTGTTCGCGCCATCGATCGGAATCGACGTGCAGGACTAGGGGCATGGTGTCAACGCCGTCTCATGTAGAGGTCGAATGCGGTGTAGAGCGCCTTGTTCAACGGCAGATCCCACTCACCGACGTACTCGACGGCCTCGCCGCCGGTGCCGACCTTGAACTGGATCAGCCCGACGTGCGGGTCGTTCGGGTCCAAGGTGTCGGTGATGCCCCGTAGGTCGTACACGGACGCGCCCGCCGCGAGCGCGTCCGTCATCATGCGCCACTGGATCGCGTTCGATCCGCGCACGTCTCGCTTGGCGGTCGAGCTGGCACCGTAGGAGTACCAGGAGTGACCGCCAACCCGGACCCAGATGGTCGACGCCACCAGGTCGCCTTCGTGGTAGGCGTTGTAGATCCGGAAGTCACAACAGCCGGACGGCTGGTCGGCCATCGCGGCGTACATCTTCTCGAAGTACGGCAGCGGCCGCGGCGTGAAATGGTCCCGCTGCGCGGTCTCGACGTACAGCTGGTGGAACGCCTTCAGGTCCTCGGCGCCACCCTGGCTCACCTCGACGCCGGCCTTGTCGGCCTTCTTGATGTTGCGCCGCCACAACTGGTTCATGCCCTTGAGCAGGTCGTCCTGCCCGCGGCCGGCCAGCGGGACCTGGAAGACGTACTGCGGCTGCCCGGCCGCGAAACCTTCTCCGGTGCGCGGTGCCTTCCAGCCCAGCGCGCGCAGCTGCTTGGCGACCAGCTCGCCGGACGGCTCGATCACGTCGGCCCGGACGTCGCCCAGCTTGGGCTGCTGCCCGCCGGCGATCGCGTCCTTGATCGTCTTCGCGCCCCACCGCCGGGTCGCCACCGGCGGACCCATCCGGATGCCGAACGCGCCGCGCTCCTGCAGGTGCGCCGCGAGCGGGCGCAGGTAACGGCCGAGGTCGACGGCGTCCCAGTCGATCACCGGGCCCTCGGGCAGGTAGGCCAGGTACCGCTTCACTTTCGGCATCTGCCGGTACAGCACCAGACCGGCGCCGACCAGCTCTGCCGGGTTCGCCGGGTCGTACCAGCCGAGTGACTCCGCCTTCCACTCGCTCTTCACCGCCGCCCACCCGGGGGTCTGCAGGAAGCTCGCCGCCGGTTGCGCCGCAATGTAGGCAGCGTGCTCGTCGGCGGAGATGGTCCGGATGCTCAAGTCACTCACGGTCGGTCAGGTTACCGGCCCGGAGCTTTGAACCGTAGCCGAGCCGGTGACCTGATCAAACCTGTGGATAACTGGCTCGCTCTACTGGGCGAGCAGTTTCTCCGAGAGCTCCCACAACCGAGTGGCCGACTCCGGATCGAGGGCGTACGCCGAGACGCCGCTGAAGTCGTCGTCACCGTGCGGCAGCGCCTCGTTGTTGTCCTCGAAGTACCGGCCGGTGACGCCGTCGACCAGTGGCGACGCCGCCAGCAGCACCGAGGTCGACGCGCCCTGTTCGACGCTCTTCCAGGCGAAGCCCTCCCAGTTCTTGAAGAACTCCTCCGGCAGGTGCCGCTGCAGCGCGGTCCGGATGCCGCCCGGCATCAGCGCGTTGGCGACGATCCCGTCGCTCGCCCAGCGCTTCGCCGCCTCGACCGCGAAGAGGATGTTGGCCGTCTTCGACTGCCCGTACGCCGCCCACTCGTCGTACGGCCGGTGCTCGAACTGGATGTCGTCGAAGACGACGTCCGAACGGTTGTGGGCACTCGAGCTGACCGACACGATCCGGGCGTTGCCTGCCTGCGCGAGTGCCGCGTGCAGACCGGTCGCCAGGCCGAAGTGGCCGAGGTGGTTGGTGGCGAACTGGTGTTCCCAGCCCTCGGGTGTGCGGTTGAGCGGCTCGGCCATCACGCCGGCGTTGTTGACCAGGATGTGGAGCGGTCCGTCCCAGTTCTCGGCGAACGCGCGCACCGAGGCGCGGTCGGCGAGCTCGAGCGGCGCCACGAAGACGTGGCTGTTGCCGGTCGTCTCGATGATGTCGGCCGCGGTGCGCTCACCGGCGGCGGTGTTGCGTACGGCGAGAGTCACCTCGGCCCCCGCCGACGCGAGGGCACGGGCGGTCTCCACGCCGATACCGGACGCGCCGCCGGTGACGACCGCGCGACGCCCGGACAGGTCCACGCCGGCGATCACGTCGGCGGCGGTGGATGAAGCGGTGAAGGGGGTGGTGATTCGGCTCATCAGGTTGGGTCCTGTTCTGCGAGCTAGGCTTTAACCGGAGGAACCTCCGGTAATGCCAGTTAACTGGAGGGACCTCCGGTTATCAAGTCCGATAGGTTCTGGGGTCAGGAGGGAGGGGGAGAGATGGGCACTGGCGAACGTCCGCTGCGGGCGGATGCGCAGCGCAACCGCGACCAGATCCTGGCCGCCGCGTCCCGCGCGTTCTCGACGTGCGGCCTGGAGGCGACACTCGAAGGGATCGCGAAGGACGCCGGTGTCGGCATCGGCACCCTCTACCGGCACTTCCCGACCCGTGAACTACTGATCGAGGCGGCGTACCGGAGTGAGCTGGCCGCGATCTGCGACGCCGCGCCGGTGCTGCTCGACACGATGCCGCCTGCCGAGGCGCTGCGAGCCTGGATGGACCGCTACATCGACTACATGACCCGCAAGCTGGGGATGGCCGACGCGTTGCGCGCGGTGATCGCGTCCGGCGCCAATCCGTACGCCCAGAGCTTCGAGCTCCTGGTCGGCGCGATCAAGCCGTTCCTGGACGCCGGCGCCGCGTCCGGCGATCTCCGCTCCGACGTCTCGGCGGACGACGTACTGATCAGCATCAGCGGGGTCGCCTTGGCCACCGGGAAGAACCGCGACCAGGCGGACCGCGCCCTCAACTTGTTGATGGACGGCCTCCGCTACCGGAGCTCTTAGTGCAGAAGGTCGCACTGGTGACGGGGTCGGCTTCGGGGATCGGGGCAGCGACGGCCCAGCGGTTGGCCGCGGACGGGATGACGGTCGCGGTGCACTCACGGTCGAGCCGGGACGTGGGTACGGCGCTGGCGCGCGAGCTGAACGGGTCCTACTTCCAGGCCGATCTCGCGGATGACGCCGAGGCGGCGGGGTTGGTGCCGCGGGTGCTGGCCGAGTATGGGCGGCTCGACGTACTGGTGAACAACGCCGGGATCAGCTGGCCGGTGCCGCACGCGGATCTCGAGGCGTTGACGGCGGACGACTGGCGGCGGCTGCTCGACGTCAACCTGATCGCGCCGTGGTTGCTGTGTACGGCGGCCGTGCCCGCGCTCCGGGAGTCGGGCGGGTGCATCGTCAACGTCACCAGCCATGCCGGTGTCCGGCCGAAGGGAAGCTCGATCGGGTACGCCGCCTCGAAGGCCGCGCTCAACCACATGACCAAGCTGCTGGCCGCCGCGCTCGGACCGGCGGTGCGCGTCAACGCGGTCGCGCCCGGCCTCGTCGACACCCCGCTCACCGCGTCCTGGACCGACGCCCAGGAGCTGTGGAAAACCACGAGCCCGATGCGTCGCGCGGCCCAGCCGTCGGACGTCGCGGACCTGATCTCGGCACTTGTCCACAACACCTACGTGACCGGCGAAGTCGTCCTCCTGGACGGTGGCCTGAACCTCCGCTGATTCTGTCGGTGCCGGCTCCTACGATCGCCGGATGTCTTTGGGTCGAGACTTCCGGCGGCTGTGGGTCGCGTTCACCGTCAGCGCAGCCGGATCGGCGGTCGGCCTCGGCGCGCTGCCGCTGATCGCCGTACTCGCCCTCGATGCCAGCACCTTCCAGGTCTCGATGCTTGCCGCGCTGTCCGCGATCGCCGGCGCCGCGATCGCGTTGCCGATGGGGGACTTCATCGAGCAGCGCCGGAAGCGGCCGGTGATGATCGCCGCCGACCTGATCCGGTTCGTCGTCCTGCTCTCGGTGCCGGTCGCGGCGGTGTTCGACGTACTGACCTACACCCAGCTCTGCGTGGTCGGCGTCGTCCAGGCGGCGGCGCTGATCGCGTTCCAGGCGGCGAGCGGTGCGCACCTCAAGGCACTTGTTCCTCCTGAGGGTCGAGCCGAGGCGAACAGCCGGTTCGAACAGACCAACTGGATCACGTTGAGCGTCGGACCGGCGGTCGGTGGCGCCTTGGTCAGCTTGGTCGGTGCGACCGTCACGTTGGCCGTGGACGCAGTGTCGTTCCTCGGCTCGGCGCTCGGCATCCGGCGGATCCAGCAGCCCGAACCCGAGCCGGTACGGCGAGACGGCAAGGCGGACATCACCGCCGGGTGGCGCTACATCCTGCGGCATCGCGGACTGCGCGTGCTGTTCTGGAACTCGCAGCTGTTCGGCGGACCGGTGATGATGACGTCGCCGCTGCTCACCGTCCTCATGCTGCGTGACCTCGGCCTGCCGCCGTGGAACTACGGGCTCTCGCTCGGGTTGTCCTGCCTGGGTGGCGTCCTGGGCGCACGGTTCGCGCCTCGGCTCACCCGACGGTACGGACTGCACTGGATGCTGCTCGTGTTCGGCGTACTCCGGGCCCCGTGGCTGCTGCTGATGCCGCTGGCGCCGGACGGCTGGGGTGGGTTCGCGCTGATCACTGCGGCCGAGGTCGGGCTGCTGGTGGCCGCCGGTGCGTTCAACCCGTCGTTCGCGACGTACCGGATGGAGGTGACCGAGGACGGCTACATGGCGCGCGTGGTGGGTGCGTGGTCGATCAGCTCGCGGTGCGTGCAGCCGGCGTTCATGGCGCTCGGCGGGGTGCTTGCTGCGGTGATCGGACTCCGTAATGCGCTGTGGATCGCGGGCGGTTGCTGCCTGCTCAGTGCCGCCGTACTGCCGTGGCGATCGGCTAGACCAGCTCCATTGCCTGAGCCAGTCTGACCTGGCTGCCCATCATCCCGCCGTCGGCCTGGGCGTCCAAGTAGGTGACCGCCTGCTCGGCCGGCAGTACGAGGACCTCGACCACCTGTTCGCCGTCCTCGGGGTTGGTCGGCTCCTGGTCGACCACGACGTCCGCGACGACCGTGGCCCAGTACGAGATCGGGTGCGGGAGGTGCGGACGGTAGGGGCCGGGGCGGCGGTGCTCGGCGCGGTGCGCACCGAGCCAGGTCAGCGGCCCGGTCAGCCGGGCGCCGGCCTCCTCGAGCAGTTCGCGCTGCACCAGCTGCTCGATCGTCTCGTCCGGTTCGCGAGTGCCGCCGGGCAGGAAGCGCCAGCCCAGGTCGTTGCCGCAGACAACGATCCCGCCGTCGGTGCGGCCGATCACGTGCACGTTGCTGATCAGCTCGTCCGGCGGCTCCTCGGTGGAGAACCGGACGTCGAGCTCACCCCAGGTCCAGTGGTCCGGTGCGAAGAGCTCGGGAAACCGCTCGGCCCAGGTCTGCATGGGGGCCATTCTCGTGGCTGCGCTACCGTCCATCCATGGCGGCCCAACCAGCGGACCCTTCGCCCGACCCGGCACGTGCCCACCGTACGGCCGTGCGTCTGCTCGGGACCTGTGCCGCGCTGACCGCGCTGGTCGGCGTCTTCCAGCTCGCCGGCATCCTCGGCGGCGCCTCGCAGTACGGCGCCGGCGCCTGGGTCGGCGTGGTCGTCGCACTCCTCGCCGTCCTCGCCTTGATCGCGGGGTACGGCGCCTGCGCACTCGACCGCGCGACGCTGCGTACCCGCGTGATCGGCCGGCTCGACCTCTTCCAGGCGTCGACCGTCGTACTGCTGATCGCGATCACCGCGGGCATTCTCATCCCCACCCGCAACACCACTGCGCTCGCGCTGCTGCTGCCGTGGGGTATCGCCTACTGGGTGCACGGCCTGCCCGCGGCTACTTCAGATGAGACCTGAGGTAGTCGATGTCGGCCTTCTGGCCGTGGTTCGCGTTCGGAGTCTCGACGACCACCGGGGCGCCGGCGGCCTGCACCACGGCGACGATGTCGGCCGGGTCGATGTGACCCTCCTCGAAGTTGCTGTGCCGGTCCGCGCCGGAGCCGAACTCGTCGCGTGACCCGTTGGCGTGCACCAGGTCGATCCGCCCGGTGATCGCCTTCACCTTCTCAACGATCGTCGGCAGCTCCTCGCCGGCCGCGTGGAAGTGACAGGTGTCCAGGCAGAAGCCGACGTTCTCCAGCCGGTCGGTGCCGGAGGACTGGACCGCGTCCCACAGCCGGGCGATCCGGTCCAGCTGGCGGGCCATCGCGTTCTCACCGCCGGCCGTGTTCTCGATCAGCAGCGGGACCGGCAGCTCGGCCCGCTCGATGCACTTGCGCCAGTTGTCGAAGCCGGCCTCCGGGTCGTCCTCCTCGCCGACGTGCCCACCGTGCACGATGACGCCCTTGACCGCGATCTCGGCCGCCTTGTCGAGGGTCTGCTGGAGCAGCTTGCGGCTCGGGATCCGGATCCGGTTGTTCGTGTTCGCCACGTTCAGCCGGTACGGCGCGTGCACGTACAGGTCGACGCCCGCCGCGGCGGCTCGCTCCTTCAGTGCCGCTTCGCCGTCGGCGTACGCGAGCTTCGGCGCCTTGTAGTCCTGGGGGTTGCCCAGGAAGAACTGCACCAGGTCGGCGCCCCGGTCGGCCGCCTCGGCCAGCGGGTCTTCCTGGTCCACGTGCGCACCCAGCTTCAAGCTCATGACCCCACCCTAGAACCGCCGACCGACAGTACTGATTCCTCCCCCGCCCCACCGCCCCGATCTCAGGAACCCCATCCCTTGGAACGCGTCACCGGCCGGGAGTCCTGAGCGGGCGGCTGGACCGGGCGGCCCTCGAACTCGGTGGACAGGACCACGTGCGTGTTCATCTCCCCGTGCTCGCCGAGGCGTTCGAAGAGACCTTCCAGGTGGCGCATGGAGGTCACGCGAACACGGAGCATCGAGCACGAGTTGCCGCTGAGCTTGTGGATCTCCAGCACCTCGGGGAAGTCCTCGGCGCGGGTGGTCTTCAGCAGGCAGCGCCCGGTCGTGCAGCGCATCTGGACGAAGGCGGACAGCGGTTGGCCTGCGCGGGCCGGATCGACCTGTGCGCGGTAGCCGACGATCACGCCCGACTCCTCCAAGCGCCGTACCCGATCTGCCACGGCAGGCGGTGACAGGTTGACCCGTTTCCCCAGCTGGTTGAACGACAGGCGTCCGTCAGCCTGCAGTTCGGCGAGGATCTGCCAGTCCGTCGCGTCCAGGTTTCGCTCCTGAAAGGTCATCTCTCCAGAACACCTTCGACATCGCCGCTCCACAAGGGCGAACGCCTTACTTCGTGCCTTCAGGGACGGCGACGGCCTTTCTAGCGTTGCAGGCATGCTGATCCCCGTCGTTCTGGCCGCCGCCCTGATGAACGCTGCCATGGTCGCAGCGAGCGCGGTGAGCACCATCCTGATCTCCGACAAGCTGAGCCCTGGCTTGGCCGGTCTGCCCAACACAGCAGGCGTACTGGGCACAGCCGCCGGCGCACTGGCCGTCGGCAGATGGACAGCCCGCCACGGACGCGCTCAGGCACTCCGCACTGGGTACGGCGTTGGTGTCGCGGGTGGAGCGCTGACCGTGCTAACCGCCGTGGGCGCTCACGTCGCGCTGCTGTTTGTCGGCATGTTCCTGCTCGGGGCGGGCAACGCAGCGAGCCTGCTGTCGCGGTACGCCGCGGCTGACGCCGTACCTGCCGCCCGACGCGCGTCAGCCATGAGCACAGTCGTCTGGGCCAGTACGGCGGGTGCCGCCGGCGGACCGTTCCTGATGGCGCCGTCGCAGTCCTTCGCTCGCGCACTGGGGCTGCCATCGGTCGCGGGACCGTTCCTGCTGGCGTTGGCGGCTGTGTTCGCCGCATTGATTGCGTCCACCTACATCCCGCGGGTCCGGGCGGTGGATGTGCCGACGGATCACGAGCCGTTGGCGGCGCCTCGCCGTACTCAGGTTGTGCTGGCGGCCGCTGTGATGGTCGTGGGGCATCTGGTGATGGTGGCGCTGATGACTGCGGTGCCGGTGCATGCACACCACCACGGCGCAGGGCTCGGGGCGTTGGGGGTGATGCTGTCCGCTCACACGCTCGGCATGTTCGCGTTGTCTCCGCTGACCGGATGGAGCATCGACCGGTTCGGCACTCGGCCCGTGGTGGTGGCCGGCCTCAGCTTGCTGCTTGTATCCGGAGTCCTGATCACTCAGTCCGGTCCGGTCTTCACGCCGGCGTTGTTCCTGCTCGGCTACGCCTGGAACCTCTGCTACCTGGGCGGCAGCGCGCTACTGGTCTCCGCGGAACTCGAGAGCAAGGTCGAGTCGTCCATCTGGACCGTCTCCGCGTTGGCTACCGCCGCGTCTCCTTGGCTCTTCACGCTTGGTGGATTCAGCCTCCTGTCGACATTCTCCTGGCTACTGGCGGTCCCGCTGCTCCTGTTGACCTTGCGACGTACCTCTGCGGCCGATCGTCGCCACCCCTCTAGCCTTGGCTCGTGATCAGCCCCGAGTACTTCCGTGCCCTCCGCCCTGGTCCCGTCGAGGTCGACGGAAGGACCTGGTCCTTGACCGTCCACGACCTCGGCGTGCTGCGTGTCCCGAGTGGCCGCCTCGAAGCCTGCGACCCGTTCGTCACGCTGGGGGAGGCGCCGGTGGTCGACGTACCGCCTGGTGACTACCCGGTGCAGGTCACCGTGGCTGACGTGTCGGAGGAGCAGGACGGGAGCCATTTGCGCGAGGCGTTCCTGTCGCTGCGCGTCGCGGACGGGGAGGTCGCTCGGGTGGAGGCGGCGACCAGCTCCGACGAGGCGCTGGGCGAGGACGAGTTCTGGCTGGTCGGTGTGGACGCGGGCACGGTCGCGTTCGTGGACGCCGAGGCCGTCCGGACGAAGATGCCGGAGGGCGACTGGTACGACGACCTGTTCGACAACGGCCGTGACGACAGCTGGTTCGCGCTGATGGACTCGGCCGACCACCTCCGCGAGGGCTGCGCGAACATCGTGCTGCCGCTCGCCACGGACGGTGAGAACGTGGTGCTGACGCACTCCGGCTGGGGTGACGGCGCGTACCCCGTGGTGCGGACTGTGGACGCGGCCGGCCGGGTCCTCGCCGTACACATCGATCTGCTGGTGGTCGGGCCGGAGAGTGACGACTGATCGCCGTGGCGTGACGGAGAGTCACCGGAAGTGCCCTGTGGATATGGTCAAGAGGGCGTCCGGACGCTGGTATTCTTTTGGGTGTGGCCCGGTCCATCGACCGGGCTCATTGCTTGGCGCCGGTGGCAAGTGCCGACGCCGGGCATCATCGCATCGCCCTCCTGCCACGGAGAGACCGTGGCCGCCAAGTCCGAAGGAGGTGGAGTTCGCGCATGCGTCGTTACGAAGTCATGGTGATCCTCGACCCTGAGCTCGATGAGCGCACCGTAGAGCCGTCCATCGACCAGTACCTGAACATCGTCCGCAAGGAAGGTGGCACGGTCGAGAAGCTCGACATCTGGGGTCGTCGCAAGCTTGCCTATGACGTGAAGAAGAAGGCCGAAGGCATCTACGCCGTCATCGACCTGACCGCGGAGCCCGCGGTGGTGAAGGAGCTCGACCGCCAGCTCACGCTGAACGAGTCGATCCTCCGCACCAAGGTCATCCGGCCGGACCAGCACTGACTCTGGGGTCGTCAGCAACCATCGGTACTGTCGGCGCCAGCCGCTACTGATAGTTGTTGAGAGCCACACCCGAAATCAGGAGGAGTTGTCATGGCCGGTGAACCACCCATCACTCTGATCGGAAATCTGACGGGTGATCCGGAGCTGCGCTTCACGCCGTCGGGCGCCGCGGTGGCGAACTTCACGATCGCCTGCACCCCGCGGACGCTGGACCGGCAGAGCAACGAGTGGAAAGACGGCGAAACCCTCTTCATCTCGTGTGCCGTGTGGCGTCAGGTCGCCGAGAACGTCGCCGAGTCCCTGACCCGAGGGTCCCGTGTCGTCGTGCACGGTCGCCTGAAGGCGCGGAGCTACGACGACCGCGACGGGAACAAGCGCACCGTTTTCGAGTGTGATGTCGAGGAGATCGGCGCGAGCATGCGCTACGCGACGCTCAAGATCTCCAAGACGTCGCGCTCCGACGGCGGTGGGTTCGGTGGCGGTGGCAACCAGGGTGGCGGCTATGGCGGCAACCAGGGTGGCGGCGGCTACGGCGGCAACCAAGGCGGCGGCCAGGGTGGCGGCCAGCAGAACGACCCCTGGGCGACCCCGCAGGGACAGGGCGGTGGCGGCCAGTCCGCCCCGCAGAACGACCCCTGGGCCAGCCAGGGCGGCGGCTCGATGGAGGAGCCCCCGTTCTGATCCGGTCCGGGTCGTGACCAGTTAGGAAACAGACCATTCCGGCACGTGTGCCGGGCTCTGGAAGGAAGAGAGCACCACAATGGCCAAGATCATTCGGAAGCCGAAGAAGAAGATTTGCGGCTTCTGCAAGGACAAGGCGACGTACGTCGACTACAAGGACACCGCGCTGCTGCGCAAGTTCATCTCGGACCGCGGCAAGATCCGCGCCCGCCGGGTGACCGGGAACTGCGTGCAGCACCAGCGTGACGTGGCCACCGCTATCAAGAACGCTCGTGAGGTGGCGCTGCTGCCGTACACGAGCACGGCTCGCTGAGGGAGGTCCGGCACATGAAGCTGATTTTGGCGCAGGAGGTCGAGGGCCTCGGAGCCCCCGGCGACATCGTCGAGGTGAAGGACGGCTACGGCCGCAACTACCTGGTCCCGCGCGGCCTGGCCATCGGCTGGTCCCGCGGCGCCGAGAAGCAGATCCAGTCGATCAAGCGGGCGCGCGACGCCCGGGCGATCCAGGGCAAGGAGCACGCGAGCGAGGTCAAGAACCAGCTCGAGCAGCTCACCGTCACGCTGGACGTCAAGGCCGGTGAGACCGGCCGGCTGTTCGGCTCGGTCACCCCGGCCGACATCGCCGGCGCGATCAAGTCCGCCGGCGGCCCGCTGGTCGAGAAGCGCGCGATCGCGATCGCGTCGCCGATCAAGACCACCGGCAAGCACCAGGTCTCGGTGCAGCTCCACCCCGAGGTGGCCGCCACGGTCCGCCTCGAGGTAGCAGCCAGCTGACCTAACCTCGTTCAAGGCCCGCACTTCCCTCCCGGAGGTGCGGGCCTTGTGCATTCCCTACCCAAACCGGCTCCCACCAGCAGCCCGGCTGGGCTCAGCCCGTTCCCTCGGCCGGGGGAAGGCTGTGGCTGGTCAGCTGGTTTTTGTCGGGGCGGGCCACTGGACTGGAGCCGGGTTCGAGGAGGAGCCGGTGTCTTCCGGCTTGGTGACGCTCGGCCAGCTGATCGGTGCCGGACCACCCTGCCCGCCACCACCCGACTCCGGCTTGCCGATCGACGGCCACGGAACCGGCGCCGGATCATCCTCCGCCACGGCCCATCCCGAAGGCACCACCAACACAACCACCGCCACCAACCACGCCACCACCCGCACAACGCGCCGCCGAATCCCAGCAGTCAGCTCAACCGCCGTACCTGTCGGGTAAGCCATCGGCGTCACTTCTTCTTGTCCAAGGCGTAGAGGACTGAGTTGTGGACGACGATGGCGTGGGTGCCGGCGATGCCCCAGGGTCGGGCGGTGCCGGCGGTGAGGGGGTGGGTGGGCTTGCCGGGAGAGGTGGCGACCAGCTTGCCGGTCAGGTTGCCGTAGACGACGTTGGCGGTGATCGACAGCGGCTGGAAGTCGGGCGACGGGAACGTCTGCTTCCGGGTGAAGTCGATCAGGCACTCACCCCAGGCAGCGACCTTGCGGCCGGTGTCCGGGACCCAGTCCCAGTTCTCCACGGTGCCCTCGGAGTCGCCCTGACAGATGGCGACGACCGCGCCGTTGGCGCTCGAGTGCACCGCCGGGATCACCACGTTGGCGTCCGCGGTCTTCCACAGCACCAGCACGTACCCCGGGCTGGCGGCGAGCACGCGGAGGAGGCCGTTCGACCCGGCCGGCGGCCTGGGGTCCACCTCCTGCAGGTCCTTGCCCGGCTGGCTCCAGTAGAGCGGTCCGCCGTACCGGGCCATCAGCGCGCGGTCGCCCTCGGCGAGCAGGATGGTCGCCTCGCGGCGCTGGTGCTCGACCGTCTTGAGCTCGCCGCCGGAGACCACGCTGGCCCCGGCGCTGCCCATCTCGATCAACGGCGACGTGCCGAAGAACTGCACCTTGGCCGAGTCCGGCAGCTCGATCTCGGTGGCCTCCGCGCCGTCGCCGGCCCAGTAGTACAACGTGTCCGACGTCGCGACCGCGAGCACGACCTTGGAGTCGACGGTGGTGTAGACGGGGTTCTGCGCGTCGTTCGGGACCTTGTCCTGCCACAGCACCTTGCCGTTGCTGTCGAACACCGCGATCTTGTCGTCGGGCGTCAGTACGGCGACCTCCGTGCCGTCCGGCGACACCGCGGGCACCGTGTCCTGGGCGATGTCGACCGTCCAGCTCGCGTTGGTCGTGAACCCGGGCGGCGCCGGCCGGGAGGCAAGCTGGTCCGGCCCGACGCTCGGCTCGGGCAGCGCGGGCAGCTTCGGCGACTCGGTCGGCTTGGCGACACCGTCGCCCTTGGGGAGCACGGTCAGGTAGAGGACCGTGCCGACGACCAGGCAGCCGGCTACCACGGCGGCGACGATGATCGGCCAGATCGGCTTCTCGGCACCGCCGCCCTTGCCCTTGCGGGTCTGCTCCTCGACCGCCTCGACGCGGCCGTCCGGGTGGATGACCAGCGGCCAGGAGGCGCCGTCGGACTCGACCGCGGTCGCCTTCACCGGCCGGCCGAGCTGAGCGGCCCGCTCGCTGACGAGGGCGATCGCGGCCTGTCGCGGATCGTGATGGTTGACCGGGTGGCTGCGGCCGGCGATCTTGACCTCGGCGTTGTGGTCGTCGTACAGCCGGATCGTCACCTTGGGCCAGGACGGGACCTTCTCAGCCACGACGACCTCTCATTCCCGCCACCTGACTCCTCACTCGTCCGACTCCGCCACCGTCATCAGTGGTCCAGACCGCTGTACCAGTGAGCCACCACCCGAGTCCCCGGCAAAGTAGACCATTAGCATGTCCACCGCATCAAAGGCCGGCCGGGGAGACCGGGTCCGCCGATGACGCGAGATCTCGGCTCGACTGACCCCGACAAGGGGGTAGAAACATCCTCGCCTGTGGATGGGTCACGAAAGTACACCCGGAAAGCGAGAGAATACTGTGGGCGACAGCCTGTGACGCACTGCGAGAGGAGGGGGCATGACGCAGAACCCATGGACTCGGCAGCAATCGCCGACCCCGGGTCCGGAACAGTCGGCTCCAGGTCCCTCGCAGCCTGCGGATCTCTCCCGGCGCGGGCCGTCCGCCCCGCAGCACGGCGTCCCGGCCCCGGCCGAGGACCAACGGCTGCCGAAGTTCGCCATTCCCGCTGCCGACACGCTCTGGTGGGTCGGTGTGCACGGGGGTGCGGGCGAGACGACCATGTCGCTGCTGCTTCCGGGGACCCGGGCGGCCAACCATCGCTGGCCGATCCCGCCGCCACCGGTGCCGACCCCGGTGATCCTGGTCGCGCGGACCA
This sequence comes from Kribbella sp. NPDC002412, assembly GCF_053592935.1. Lineage (NCBI taxonomy): Bacteria > Bacillati > Actinomycetota > Actinomycetes > Propionibacteriales > Kribbellaceae > Kribbella > Kribbella sp. NPDC002412. Next base: position 6,687 of record NZ_JBSFBL010000038.1, on the reverse strand, counting down.
ACGGTTCGGGCCTGCGGGCCGCTCAGCGGGCCGCGATCGAGTGGGCCTCGGGAGTCGTGCAGGGCGTCGCCGTACTCGGCCTGGTGCTGATCGCGGACGCTCCCGGCCGGCTGCCTCGCGTCCTGGACGACTTCGCCGACATCGTCGGCGGTGGCGTGCCGAGGGTGTGGGACATCCCGTGGATCGAGGAGTGGCGCCGGGGGGAGGCACCCACCCCTGACAACACACCTGACGAGGTTTTCGAAGTCCTTGAATCCATCTACGCTCTTCGCGCGTCAAACCCAGCGGACTATCCCGCCCCGTACTGAAAGGCAACCACCGCAATGATGCTCGTACATCTGGTCTCGGAGGCCGCCAGCCTGGTCCCGATGATCGACGACAACCCGCCCGGCATGGACAAGCTCAAGGGCGTCATCAACTGGGTCAAGATCATCGCGTACCTCATCTGCGGTCTGGGCATCATCATCGCCGGCGCCATGATGGCCATCGGCCAGCGCCGTGGTGAGGGTGGCGAGCACGCGGCCCGGCTGGGCTGGGTCCTGGCGGCCTGCATCATCATCGGCTCGGCGACGGCTATCGTCGACCAGCTGAAGTGACCGCGCTCTCCGTCGCCGGAGCCTGATCGGCTGTGGGACTGTTCAGCAGAGACTCAGGCTCCGGTTCCGCGGGTGGCGACGGCGACGGCGACACGTCCGGCAGCTTCTGGCAGGACAACGGCTTCATCGCCTCGGCGATCGTCGTCGGCGCGGTGGTCGTCTGCCTGATCGTGTGGCTCTTCGCCCGCGACCCGGGGACGCCGACGTCGCAGCCGTCGACCTCGCCGAGCGTGGTCGAGCCGACCGAACAGCCCACCGAGGAACCGTCCGTGCCGCCCGCCACGCCCACGGGCCGACCCACCTCCACCGTGACACCGTCCGGGCCGCCCACGCCCGGTGTCGGTGGCTGCAAGCTCAAGAACCCTGACCAGAGGATCCCGCGGATGGCGCCGTCGGCGGTCACCTGGCAGTTCGAGGCAGACATGCTGATTCCGCTCCAGCAAGAGGGAGGTCCGGCCGTCATGGACCGGACCGGTGTGCGCTCCTGCTTCGCCCACTCGCCGACCGGCGCCGTGCTCGCCGCGATGAACGTGCTGGGTCAGATCCGCAACCCGGACCTGACCGACGACGTGCTGGCCACCCGGGTGGTGCCCGGACCGGGCCGGAACCGGGCGATCAGCGAGGCCCGGGTGAGCACGACGCCGCGCAACGAGGGCAAGGTCGCGCAGTTCATCGGGTTCAAGGTGTTCGACTACCTGCCGAACCGGGCCGTGCTGCAGATCGCCGTACAGATCGACGAGACGAAGATCGCCTCGTTGCCGGTGACGATGCAGTGGTACCGCGACGACTGGCGGGCGGTGTTGCAGGCGGACGGCAGCTTCAACGGCGAGACCGCGCCCGATGTGCTGCAGTCCCTGGACGGCTACGTCCGGTTCCGGGGGGCGTGATGATCGTCCTCGGCTGTTCCTGGGCGCCCTGGGACTGGGACGACTGCGTCGAGGAGAAGCTCGGCGACGTGATGGAAGCGGTCATGGGGCCGTTCTTCAAGATCATCCTCGAGGTGATCAGGGACGTCGTGGTGGCGGCCGTCGAGGTGGTGCTCGAAGCGGTCGGCTTCCTCTGGGTCTGGATCGACACCCCGAACGTGGGCAACACCGGCGCGGCCGGTTTCATCCAGGTCCACACCAACTACATCCTGGCGGTCGCGGCCACCATCGCGGTGATCGTCGCCGCGATCCAGATGGCGATCTCGCACCGTGGTGAGCCGCTGCGCGACATCCTGCGGTCGTTGATCACGATGGTGGTCGTCTCGGCCGCCGGCGCGGCCTTCGCGGCCACCCTGATCCAGGCCGCCGACCAGTTCTCGCAGTGGATCATCCACGAGGCGGTCGGGGCCGACGACTCCGGCTTCGCGAACAAGGTCGCCTCGGTGATGCTGGATCCGCTCAAGGATCCCGGCGAGTCGTTCGCGATGGCGCTGATCATCTTCGTCGGCATCCTGATGGTGATCACCGCGATCATCCAGCTCGCCTTGATGGTGGTCCGGTACGGGATGCTCGTCCTGCTGGTCGGCGTACTTCCGTTGACCGCCGCCGCCACCAACACCGAGATGGGCATGATGTGGTTCAAGCGGGCGCTGGCCTGGCTCGCGGGCTTCATCATCTACAAACCGGTGGCAGCGCTGATCTATGCCACCGCGATCAAGCTGATGGGAAGTCCGGAGGCGCCCGCGGGCGCACCCGACGGCACCTCGCAGACACTCAAGCTCGTCATGGGCGTGACGCTGATGATCCTCGCCTGCGTCGCGCTGCCCGCCATCCTGCGGTTCGTCTCACCGAGGACGTCCTGACATGATCCCGCTCGGATGTGGTGACGGCTGGTACGAGTGCCTGAAGGCCGCTGTCGAGGTTGTGCTCAAACCAGTAGCGGAAGCGGTGATCAACTTCGTGTTCCAGCCCATTCTCGACATCGTCGCCGAAGCCGTCACGGTGCTGATGGGCACCATCGGCACCTTCTGGGTGTACGTCGACACGCCCGCCGTGGGCGGGGCCAACGGCGCGCCCGCGAACGACACCGTGGGCTGGATCTGGCAGCACACCCAGTACATCGCGCTGTTCGTCGCCGCGATCGGCCTGATCGTCGGCGCCATCCAGATGGCGTGGAGCCACCGCGGTGAGGCGGCCCGGGAGATCCTCCGGTCGCTGATCACCCTGGCCATCGCCTCCGCGCTGACGATCGGCATCGCGCAGGCGCTGATCGAGGTCGTCGACAAGTTCGCCGACTGCATCGTCACCACGTCGCTCAGCGACTCCGGCGAAGGCTGGCGCTGCGGCATGGGCAACACCGGCGGTGGCAAGAGCTTCGGCGAGACGATGGGCGCCATGATCGGCCTGTCGCCGGCGGCCGGGCCGCTCGGCATCGGGCTGGCGATCACCATCGGCATCCTGGCGATCATCGCCGGGGTGATCCAGATCGTGCTGATGATCGTCCGCAGCGCGATGCTGATCCTGCTGCTCGGCGTGCTGCCGATCGCGGCCGCGGCGACCAACACCGAGATGGGCCGGACCTGGTTCAAGAAGATCCTGGGCTGGATCTTCGCGTTCATCCTCTACAAATTCGTTGCCGCGATCATCTATGCGACCGCGATCAGGCTCACCTCGAACAACGGCCAGGGGCTGAACTTCGACGAATCCTCCGAACCCGGCGGCACCCAGGTGATGAACATGGTCACCGGCCTCACGCTGCTGATCCTGGCCCTGTTCGCGCTGCCGGCCCTGATGCGCTTCCTGGTCCCGATGGTCGCGGCGACCGCGGGCTCGGCCGGCGCCGGCATGATCGGCGCGAAGATGCTCGGCATGGACAAGCTCGCCGACAAGGCTTCGCAGGGGGCCGACCAGGGCGGCGCTGACGGTAGCGGCGGCGGTGGCCAAGGCCCGAGCGGCGCCCGCAACGTCGGCCGGCCCAGCCAGGCCCAGAGCGGTTCCGGTGGCGGCGGTGGTGGCGGAGGTGGAGCCACTGGTGGCGCCGGCGGCGGCGGTGGGGGCGGCGGCACGGCTGCCGCAGGCGGTGGCGGTGGTGGTGCGGCCGCAGCCGGTGGTGGCGGAGGCGCAGCTGCCGCAGGTGGCGGTGGCGGTGCGGCTGCCGCAGGTGGTGGCGGTGCTGCGGCGGCCGGTGGTGCCGCGGCTGCTCCGGTTGCTGCTGCGGTGGTCGCGTTCCAGAAGGCCAAGGAAGCGTCGGAGACGGTCGCCTCCGAGGTGTTGGACGACGACTCCACAAGCGGCGGTGGCGGAGGAGGCGGCGGTGGTGGTGGCGGTGGTGGCGGTGGCCCGTCGGGCAGCGGGGGCTCGCAGCGCGACATGAGCCGCGACCGCGACCGCGCTCGCATCCAGCAGCAGGACACCCGTTGGCGGGACGACCAGGACCGCCGCGACGATCGACGAGACTCGGACGGACCACGTGGCAGCGGCTGACAACGTACGAAGCGCCCCGCGCACCTACGGCAACTGGAGGCAGCCCGTCTCGGCGGGTATCGCCGGCCTGGGCACCCTCGGCACCGCCCTGATGATGGGCGGCCTGCTGATGACGGTGTTCGCCATGATGTCCGGCGGACCCGAGGCGGCGATCGTCACGATGGTGATCGTCGGCATCTGCCTGCTGATGCTGATGACCAAGGACAAACACGGGTTGTCCACACTGCAACGGCTCTCGACCCGTATTGGATGGCAACGAGCGACCATGGCGAAGCACAACATCTACCGTTCGGGTCCGCTCGGCCGGACCGCGTGGGGCAAGTTCCAGCTCCCCGGACTGGCCGCCGCGTCCCAGCTGAGCGAGTACCAGGACTCGTACGGCCGGCCGTTCGCGCTGCTGTACTACCCGAGCACCCGGCACTTCACCGTGGTGATCAACGCCGAGCCCGACGGCGCCTCGCTGGTCGACGAGGAGCAGGTCGACGTCTGGGTCGCGCACTGGGGCCAGTGGCTGGCCTCGCTCGGCCACGAGCCGGGCATCGTCGCCGCCTCGGTGACGGTCGAGAGCGCGCCCGACACCGGCATCCGGCTGCGTCGCGAGGTCAGCAACAACATGATGGACGGCACGCCGGCCATCGCCCGGGCGATGCTGACCGAGGTCGTGCAGTCGTACCCGGAAGGCTCCGCGCTGATCTCGGCCCGGGTCGCGCTGACCTTCAAGGGCACCGACCGCAGCGGCAAGCGCCGTAAGGAAGACGACATGGGCCGCGAGCTCGCGTCCCGGCTGCCCGCGCTCACCCAGAGCCTGAACGCGACCGGTGCGGGTGCTGCCCGGCCGGTCACCGCGCAGGAGCTGTGCGAGACCGTGCGGATCGCCTACGACCCGGCCGCCGCCGTCCTGATCGACGAGGCGCGCGGCCAGGGGATGGCGCCGGAGCTGCAGTGGACCGACGTCGGTCCGGCGGGCGCGCAGGCGTTCTGGGACAAGTACCGGCACGACTCCGCGTGGTCGGTGACCTGGCAGATGACCCAGGCGCCGCGTGGTGAGGTGTTCTCCTCGGTGCTGTCCCAGCTGGTCGCGCCGCACAACGACATCGACCGCAAGCGCGTCACCCTGCTCTACCGTCCGCTGGACGCGGCCACCGCGGCCCGCATGGTGGAGGCGGACAAGCGCAACGCGTCCTTCCGCGCGACCACGTCGAACCGTCCGACGGCCCGCACGATGGCCGAGGCCCGGGCGGCGGACCGCACCGCGCAGGAGGAGGCCCGAGGTGCGGGTCTGGTCAACTTCGGCATGGTCGTCACCGGCACGGTGATGACGGTCGAGCAGATCCCGGACATGATCGCGGCCATCGACAACCTGGGCGCGACCGCGCGCATCCTGCTCCGGCCGGCGTACGGCTCGCAGGACTCCGCGTTCGTGGCCGCGCTGCCGCTGGGCGTCGTACTGCACAGCCACCTGTCGGTCCCGGCCGGCATCCGGGAATCGCTCTGACCGCTGGGGAGTCATCGTGAGCAAGAACGCGAAGCAGCCGGCCGACCCCAAGCGTCGCGGCAAGCGGCCGATGCCGCGGGGCTGGCCCGGGATGGGCGGCGGCTACTCGACGTACATCCAGGCCCCGGCGGAGTGGCGCGGTACGACGGTCCAGGTCTGCGGACTGTGGCCGTTCTCGGCCGGCACCGGCAGCCCGATGGTCGGCGTGCCGATCGGCCGGAACATCCTGTCCGGCGCGACCATGTGCTGCGACCCGATCAGCTGGTTCATGCGGGCGAAGCTGATCTCGAACCCGTCCATGTTCGTGCTCGGCAAACCCGGTCTGGGCAAATCGACGATCACCCGGCGGATGGCGCTCGGCCTGGCCGGGTACGGCATCCAGCCGCTGGTGCTCGGTGACCTGAAGCCCGACTACAAGGACCTGATCGAGGCCCTCGGCGGCCAGGTCATCCAGCTCGGCCGCGGCCGCGGACACCTGAACGTGCTCGACCCGGGCGAGTCCCGGCAGGCAGCGCTCCGGCTCACCGGCAAGGCCCGGGAGGCGATCCAGGCGGACGCGCACGGCCGCCGCCAGACGATGGTGTCGGCGCTGATCTCGATCATGCGCTCGGCCCCGCCGACGGACCGCGAGGAGACCATCATCGACGAGGCCCTCAAGGTCCTCGACGAGCGGCACCAGGGCACGCCACTGCTGCGCGACCTGCTGAAGGTCATCCAGGACGCGCCGGACCAGGTCCGCAACGTGGCCCTGGACCGCGGCAGCCTGGACCGGTACCGGCAGATCACCGAAGGACTCGAGGCCTCGCTGATCGGTCTGGTCGGTGGGGGCCGGCTCGGCGAGATCTTCTCCGAGCAGACCGACAACCCGATGCAGATGGACCGCCCGGTCGTCTTCGACGTGTCGAACATCGACGACTCCGAGACCAGCTTGCAGGCAGCCGTACTGCTGGCCTGCTGGTCCTACGGGTTCGGTGCGGTGGCGGTGTCGCAGGCGCTCGCGGATGCCGGGCTGGAGCCGCGACGGCACTACTTCGTCATCCTCGACGAGCTGTGGCGAGTGCTGCGGGCCGGGCGCGGCCTGGTCGACCGGGTCGACGCGCTGACCCGGCTGAACCGGCAGCGCGGTGTCGGGATATCCCGGTCCGCTGTGACCGGTGCCCGGACGTGTCCGTAGGCTAGCCATCAT